>JAEZHO010000338.1 GCA_023416545.1 Pseudomonadota bacterium | reverse complement strand
GAGCGCCAGATCGGCCTCGACATCGCGGAAGCCATGCAGAAGGTCGGCAACGAGGGTGTCATCACCGTCGAGGAAGCCAAGACCGCCGAGACCGAACTCGAAGTCGTCGAAGGCATGCAGTTCGACCGCGGCTACCTGTCGCCCTACTTCGTGACCAACCCGGAAAAGATGGTCGCGGATCTCGACGACCCCTATATCCTGCTGCACGAGAAGAAGCTCTCCAACCTGCAGGCAATGCTGCCGGTCCTGGAAGCCGTCGTACAGTCCGGCAAGCCGCTCCTCATCATCGCTGAAGACGTCGAAGGCGAAGCCCTCGCGACCCTCGTCGTCAACAAGCTGCGTGGCGGCCTCAAGATCGCTGCCGTCAAGGCTCCGGGCTTCGGCGACCGCCGCAAGGCCATGCTGGAAGACATCGCCATCCTGACGGGCGGCACTGTCATCTCCGAAGATCTCGGCATCAAGCTCGAGAATGTTACCCTCGACATGCTTGGCCGTTCCAAGAAGGTCTCGATCTCCAAGGAAAACACCACGATCGTCGACGGTGCAGGCCAGAAGGCCGACATCGAAGGTCGCGTTGCCCAGATCAAGGCCCAGATCGAGGAAACCACCTCCGACTACGACCGCGAGAAGCTCCAGGAACGCCTGGCCAAGCTCGCTGGCGGCGTCGCCGTGATCCGCGTCGGCGGCTCGACGGAAGTCGAAGTGAAGGAAAAGAAGGACCGCATCGACGACGCGCTCAACGCGACCCGCGCTGCCGTTCAGGAAGGCATCGTACCGGGCGGCGGCGTCGCCCTGCTGCGTGCTTCCCATCAGCTGTCGGTCAAGGGCGAGAATGCCGACCAGGAAGCTGGCATCAACATCGTTCGTCGCGCCCTGCAGGCTCCGGCCCGCCAGATCGCCGAGAACGCTGGTGACGAAGCTTCGATCGTCGTCGGCAAGATCCTTGAAGGCAACACCGACAACTTCGGCTACAACGCCCAGACCGGTGAGTATGGCGACATGATCGCCATGGGTATCGTCGATCCGGTCAAGGTCGTCCGTACCGCCCTTCAGGACGCAGCCTCGGTTGCCGGCCTCCTCGTCACGACGGAAGCCATGATCGCCGAACTGCCGAAGAAGGACGCTCCGGCCGGCATGCCTGGCGGCATGGGCGGCATGGGTGGAATGGACATGATGTAAGACCTCCGGGTCCTACATCCGAGCCATTCGGTTCAATCGGAAGGGCGGTCGCGAGACCGCCCTTTTCTCGTTGACGGATCAGGCAGAGTGACCATTGTTCAATATTAGACGACAATCTGTCGTCAATTGTTCAGCTTTCGGAAAAACGCAAAATGCGTCACATTCCCCTCCAGAATTCGATGCCTCGAAATCAGATCAACGCTTCTTCTGGAGAGCTCCATGCCCAACACCGCCACCACCAATCTTCTGCTTCTCGCCGCCCGCATCCTGCTGTCGGCGATGTTCATCCTGTCCGGATATCCGAAGCTTCTCGATCCTGCGGGCACGGCCGGCATGATCGCCGGAGCAGGCCTACCGGCCGCCACCGCGCTCGCCTATCTCGCCGGCATTTTCGAACTGCTGCTGGGGCTCTTCGTCCTCGTCGGGTTCCAGACGCGCATCTCGGCGGTGCTTCTGGCCGCTTTCGCCGCCTTCACCGGCCTGGTCTTCCATTCCGGCGCCATCAACGTGCCTGACTTCCCGGCAGCCGCAAACGGCCTGCTGACCATGTTCAACGGCCTGATGATGATGAAGAACCTGACGATCGCCGGTGGCTTCCTTGCGCTTGCCGCAGCCGGAGCCGGCGCCTATTCGGTCGATGGCCGCCGCGGGTCCGTGGCAGTCGCCGCCTAGCCTCGGCAGCATTCCTCCCAAAAAGGGCGCGGGACCGCAGGGTCCGGCGCCTTTTTTGTTATCTCAGGGCTTCCGGCGGGCCAGCCAGACGGTCGCTCCGCCGCATCCCGCATCCTGGTCCATCTGCGAGACGAGTTCGAAACCGTTCTCTTCGAGCAGAGCCAGGTATTCCTGCCTCGAGAGGCTTGCATGGTAGAGCGGCTCGCCGCCGAATTCGCCCATCGCCACGCCTTCGAAGTGACCGGCGGTGAACATCAGGGGCGCGCCCGGGACGCAGAGATAGGCAAAGACCGGAAACATCCGGCGCTGGTCGTCCGGGTTGAGGTGGAAGAAGCTGTGCCAGGCAAGGACGCCGTCGAAACTGCGTCCCGGGGGCAGCCGGCGCATGTCGCGGACGATCCACTGGTGATCGGGAAACCGGTCTTTCGCCAGGCCGATCAAGGTCGGGGAGCTGTCGACGCCCGTCAGGCGCAGGCCCCGGGCGATCAGGTGGCCGGCGATCGGTTCTCCCGCGCCGCAGCCTAGGTCCAGGACGGTACCATGTGCAGGAAGGAGAGCGGTGAAGCGGTCCAGCCAGGTCTTCTCGAAGAGGTTCCTGCCGCGCAGGTCGTCGAAGGCCTGCGCGTGCCGTTCATAGAGGCCGATGATGTTATCGTCCCCGGCCATCGGGTCAGGCGCCCTCGCCCCGGATTGCCTGCATGATCCGGGCGATGCGCGGATCATGCTCGTGTTCGGCCTTGCGGGCCCGGACGAGGCAGGCCTCGCTCTTCAGGATCACCCCATCGCCCAGCACCTTGAGATGGTTCGCCCGCAGCGTCGAGCCGGTGGAGGTGATGTCGACGATGATATCCGCCTGGCCGGCGGCCGGCGCACCTTCGGTCGCCCCGAGGCTTTCGACGATGCGGTAGAGCTGGATGCCGTGCTGTCGCGAGAAAAACTGCTGTGTCAGCCGCCAGTATTTCGTCGCGATCGC
>JAEZHO010000307.1 GCA_023416545.1 Pseudomonadota bacterium | reverse complement strand
AGGCCCGCGAGGTTCTCGATGAAGACGGGGTGATGCTCCTGCATTCCATCGGCCAGCCCTATCCGGCGCGCTACAACAACCCGTTCATAGAGAAGTACATCTTCCCGGGCGGCTATATTCCCTCGCTCGCGGAAGTCATGCCCGCCGTCGAGCGTTCCGGCCTTCTCGTGTCCGACGTCGAGATCTTGCCGATGCACTATGCCCACACGCTGCGTATGTGGCGCGAACGCTTCATGGCGAGGCGCGAGGAGGCGGCGGCCATCTATGACGAGCGGTTCGTGCGGATGTGGGAATTCTACCTGGCGGGCGCCGAGATGGCCTTCACCCACGAGAACTTCTTCATCTTCCAGATGCAGCTCACCAGGAAGCGCATGGCCGTGCCGGACAATCGCGACTACATCGCCGAGCGCGAGGCGCAGCTGAAATCGTTCGAGGCCACCCGCGCCCCACTGGAGCCGGTGGCCTTCTAGGAAAGGGGGCTGGAAACGGGCAGGGCCAGGGAACGGGCAGGCGCTGTTGCCGCCCTTGCGGTGGCTCGGGAGGCGGGTTACGACCGGCGCATGACGAATACGGACGATCTCAATGGCCGCGTTTACGACGCGCCCTCCGACAACTGGGTCTATCGCGTCTTGCCGAGGGCGGCATGGCCCTATGCGCAGCTCGCGCGCTGGGACCGGCCGATCGGCTGGCAACTGCTCATGTGGCCCTGCTTCTGGTCCTCGACGCTCGCCGCGAACGTTGCCGCGGGCCGGGGAGAACTGCCCCTCGGTCTATTCCTCTTTCATCTGGCGCTGTTCTTCGTAGGTTCCGTCGCCATGCGCGGCGCCGGCTGCACCTATAACGACCTCGTCGACCACGACATCGACAACGCCGTTGCCCGGACCCGCTCGCGGCCGCTGCCGTCGGGCAGGGTGAGCCGCTTCGAGGCCAAGGTCTTCCTCGTCGTCCAGGCGCTTGTCGGCCTGCTCGTGCTGCTGCAGTTCAACGGGTTCTCGATCCTGCTCGGGATATTGTCGCTGGCAGTCGTGGCGATTTATCCCTTCGCCAAGCGGTTCACCGACTGGCCGCAGTTCTTCCTCGGGCTCGCCTTTTCCTGGGGTGCGTTGATGGGCTGGGCCGGGCTCTTCGGCAGCCTGTCATGGGCGCCGGTCCTGCTCTATTTCGGTTCGGTCGCCTGGACGATCGGCTATGACACGATCTATGCGCATCAGGACAAGGAAGACGACGCCCTGGTCGGTGTCCGGTCCACCGCCCGCCTGTTCGGCGCCAATACCCGGGCCTGGCTCATCGGCCTCTACGCACTTACCCTGGTTCTTCTGCTTGCGGCCTATCTCGGGGCGGGCGCGGGCCTGATCGCCTATCTCGGCCTGCTGGTCGCCACGGTGATGTTTGCCTGGCAGATCCTCGTCCTCGACATCGACAATCCGGACCAGTGCCTGCAACTCTTCAAGCTCAACACGCGGGTCGGCGCGGTCATCTTCGCGGGCCTGGTCCTGGCGCTGCCCTTCGCCTGAAACGCAGGAACCCGGCTCGGCGCCGGGCTCCAGCATCAACGCGGGCGGCGGTGGATCGGCTAGCGTCGCGCGATGATCTCCTTGCCCTCGATCTTCATCGTCACCCCGAGCTTTCCGGTGGTCCGGCGGACCAGGAAGCGCGGGCGACGGGCGGCAAAGTAGGAATGGCGGCGGCGCGGTCTTGCGTCCTGCGTGCGCACATCGCCGAGGTGGTTTTCGAGCGGACGGGCAACCCCGTCGGCCTCCACCATCAGCATGGGAATGCGGAAGGCCTCCGACCAGCTGCGCCAGTCGGCCGCGATGTCGCAAAGGTCGTGGGCGACCAGCAGCGGAATGCAGAGTTCGGCATCCTCGTGATGCAGTTCCAGGGTAACGGTGACCTGGCCGTCGCCATGGTCGATGGCGCGCGCCGCGACACCCTTGAAGGCGCGGGCGGGAAGGGCAAAGGAAAGCGGCAGCCCGCTCGACGGCAGCGTCTTGCGCAGCACCGCACCCCGCGAGTCGATGGTGATCACGACATCGCCGGCCGTATCGCGCATGGCATAGGTGACTTGTTGCGGAAACCGCGTCGGGTCGAGCCTGAGCGTGGAGCCTGCCCAGGCAGGCTTCAGAACCGTGTTTGTCATCTTGTATGCTACCCTTGTTTTACCTGAGAGCCGTTTCCGGATTCTCGTGCGGGACTTTTGTCCTCTAATCGGCAGACCATACGGGCGGCTCCATGCGAGACCGCTTAAAAATCGCGGTTAAGGAAGTTTTGCCTCGGCGAATGGTTATCAAAGGCCAAGCCTGCTGGGTTTCCAGAAGGTGAACAGGCATTGTGCGCGCCGGTCGGCTTGCAAAAGCCCCGGGCAAGCAAGGTCGGGCATGCTGCGGTCGGCAATACTGTGACCGGAGCGCTGTCCATGGTTTCGACATATCTGAGCTACGACCTCGTCAACCGCGACATGTCCAAGACCCTTCAGCGTGTCGCAAGTCGGGACATGGTGGCACGCGAAGCGGCCTACTACGCGGAAAACATCGGCAATGTGAAAACGATCGACGAATTCCTCGGCGACTACCGGCTCTACTCCTACGCCATGAAGGCCCACGGTCTCGAGGAGATGACCTACGGCAAGGCCTTCATGAAGAAGGTCCTTGAAAGCGACCTCTCGGACGAGAACAGCTACGCCAACTTGCTCACCGACGACCGCTACAAGAATTTCGCGGCCGCCTTCAACTTCTCCTCCGGCGACAAGGCGATCGCGCAGTCGGTCTCCCAGCGCGACGAATTGCTGGACCTCTATGATCAGTACATCGTCTCCATGCAGGACGAAGTGGCGGAGGAAACGCGCTACTACAAGGTCATGATGGCGCAGGTCGATCATGTCGACGACATCCTGCGGAACGACAGGCTCCGCCGCTATGTGTTCGATGCGGTGGGGATCGACGATTCCGTCTTTTCCTACGATGTCGTCCGCAAGGCCATGTCCAGCGACAAGAACGACCCTGCGAGCTACACCAACACCGTGATGCGGGATCAGATGGTCTATCTGACGGCCAAGCTGGTGACGGCGCAGGCCGACCTGACGGCGCTTGGGACCAATCCCAAGGAGCATATCGAGAAGAAGGCCTCGCTGAAGCTCGAGATCGCCGCCTACCAGAAGGCGATCGCCTCCACCCAGGCGCATATCGACCTTGCCGGAGCCTTCGAGTTCGCCGCTGACGGCACATCGGCCAAGGGGGCGGCACAGACCGAGGCACAGCTGACGGCGACCACCGACCTCTACCTGCTCGGCCAGCCGCGCCAGACGCGGGCCTCGGCCATTCGCGAGCGGGACTATTTCGAGGGCAAGATCGCCACCGTCACCAGCGTGACCGATCTGCTGAACGACCCGCGCATCTACGACTATCTGCGCAAGGCCTTCGACCTGAACGAAGTCTACGTGGTCAAGTCGACGCTCGAACAGATCCTGACGAGCGACCTGGCCGATCCGAACAGCTATGCCAACCTCTACGCCAAGGAGCGCCCCCAGTACCTGGAGCTTGCCAACGCCTTCAACTTCAACACCGACGGCAGCCTGAAGGGGCCGGTCGCGCAGACGGCGGGGCAGACCGCCGTGACGTCCAGGAATTACTTCAACCGCTACGACGACAAGCAGGAAGAGGCGGACGAGAAGGCGATCAAGCTCTACAAGTCGGAAATGGCCGCCGTCACCTCGGTGGAGGATTTCCTGTCCGACAAGGCGATCTATGGATTTGCGCTGAAGGCGGTCGGCATCGATCCCGATACCGTTTCGATGCTGACGCTGAAGAACGTCCTCAAGAGCGACCTCTCCGATCCCAAGAGCTACGTGTACCGGCTGAAGGACGAACGCTTCCTGACGCTGGCGCAGGCCTTCAACTTTACGAAGGACGGCGGGGTAGGGGCGCCGGTCCAGGCGCAATCGACCCTGACCATCACCGAGACCGCGAAGGCCTATATCGTCGAACAGACGCGCTTCCTGAAGGGCGACGAGAAGGTCGCGGCGCGTGAGAAGGCCGACGCGGAATCGAGCTACTACACCCAGACCATGAGCGGCATCAAAACGCTGGGCGAGTTCCTTGCCGACCGCCGGCTCGTGGATTTCGTCCTGACGGCGAAGGGCATGGATGCCTCGACCCTAACGGACGACTTCCTGAAGCAGATCTTCACGTCCGATCTCGATGATCCGAACAGCTTCGTCAATCAGCAGCCCGATACCGCGTTCGCCGAACTTCTGGGCTCGTTCAACTTCGACGAATACGGCAATCTCGATCGCAACGGAAAGGCCGGCATCCAGGGGCGCGGCAAGGAGATCGAGACCCATAACCTCTACCTGCGCCAGACGCTGGAAACGGAGCAGGGCCAGGAAAACGCCGGCGTGCGCCTCGCGCTCTACTTCGAGCGGATGGCTGAATCCATCACCGATCCCTACGCCATCCTCGGCGACGAGGCGCTGACCGAGTTCTTCCGGGTGGCCTTCAGCCTGCCGACGGAACTCGGCTCCATGGACATCGACAAGCAGGCGCTCCTCGTCGAGAAGAACCTCGACCTGAACGACCTCAAGGACCCGGAAAAGGTCCGCAAGATGATCCAGCGGTTCACCATCATGTACGATCTGGAGAACGGGTCGATCGGCCCCTCGCCGGTGGATATCCTGGCCGGGAACGGCGCCTATACCGGCATCAGCGCGGAAACCCTCTGGGCGCTCTCCCAGGTGCGGCGCTGACCGTCAACGCCCGGGCCGCCGCCCGCCTCACTCGATG
>JAEZHO010000283.1 GCA_023416545.1 Pseudomonadota bacterium | reverse complement strand
CGCGCTGCCAGGTTCAGGCCATGCCCTTCGAGGAACTGGAAAAGGCGCTGGCCAACGGAAACGGCGACGCCGTCATGGCGGGCGTGGCGGTGACGGCGGAGCGTCGCGCCTCATTCTCCTTCTCGCGCCCTTACCTGATGATCCCGGCACGCTTTGCCCGCAATGCCGAACGCGATCTTGGGCCGTTCGGGGAGGACGCGCTTGGCGGCCGCACCGTCGGCGTGGTGAACGGGTCGGCGCACGAGGCCATGCTGAAGGCCTTCTTCCCGCGGGCTATTCCCGTTCTTTTCGAGGACCAGGCAGCCCTGCTCGGCGCCCTCAGGGAGAACAAGGTCGCCGCGGTCTTTTCCGACGGCTTGCGGCTGCCCTTCTGGATCGCGGGCGAAGCCTCAGGGAACTGCTGTCGCCTCTACGGCGGTCCCTTCTTCTCCGAGCGATTCCTCGGCGAGGGACTGACGGTGATGCTGCGGCAGGACGACGACACGCTGAGGGAGGCGATCGACCACGCGCTCGCCGTGCTTTCGCGCAACGGTCGGCTAGAGGACATCTACCTGCGCTATTTCCCGCACGGGCTCTACTGAAGGCTGGAGTATATTCCTACTGGCTCGCCCAAATGATCCGCGCCACCCATTCGATCTCCGACATGTCGAAGGTCCGGTTCGGATGGTCGGGATTGAGGGAGGTCAGCTCGATGGTGCGCGGCGTCTGCCGCACCAGCACCTTCGCCATCACTTCGCCCTCCCGGGTCCTCACCACCACCCGGTCACCGCGACGAACCTGCGCGCCCGGCTCGACGATCAGCACATCCCCGTCGCGGTAGAGCGGCACCATGGAATCGCCCTGGACTTCCAGGGCATAGACGCCCGCCTTTCTGGACGGAGAGGCGGGGAAGTCGACGACATCCCACCCCTGTCCCGCCGGAAAGCCGCCATCGTCGAAGAAACCGCCGGCGCCGGCCTGGGCAAAACCGAGCAGCGGAATGGAGCTCGTCTGCGGCGGAAAGCTGCCGCTCGGAACGTCCGACTGCGCCTGTCCCGGCAGTGCACTGAGAAACTGGTCGATCGTGGCGCCCGTGGCTTCCAGCACCTTGGCGACCGACTCGGTCGACGGCCAGCGCAGGCGGCCGTCGGGGCCGAGCCGTTTGGACTTGTTGAACGATGTCGGGTCGAGGCCCGCCCGACGCGCAAGGCCGGACGGCGTCAGCTTGTGACGCGCGGCAAGTGCATCGATCGCACCCCAGATCGTTTCATGTGACAGCATGGCGGTACGTACTCCGGCGGATCGTCCGGGCCTGTTGCGTCCCGAACCGTCCCGCCTCGATGGGCATCGGATGCCGCAAATCTCCCGGCGGAGCACGTCACGGCGCAGGCAGCCAGAAGGCCACTTGCGGCAGCTTAGTCAAAGCGAGGCTGCGGGTAAAGGGAAGTGAGGAATAAAATCCTCACGCCACCATCGGCATGTTGATGCGGCTGAGCTTGATCACGGCCTGCGTACGGCTGTCGACATTGAGTTTCAGCAGGATGGCCGAGACATGCGCCTTGATCGTCGCTTCCGAGACCCCGAGTTCATAGGCGATCTGCTTGTTGAGGAGGCCTTCTCCCAGCATGGCGAGCACGCGGCTCTGCTGCGGGGTGAGCGTCCGCAACCGCTCGAGCAGGTCGCTGACGCCCGGATCCTCGTCCGTGACGGGTACGGGCACGTCCGGCGCCCAGATGTCGCCTTCGAGAACCGCGTTGATGCCGGTGCGGATGTCGTCCAGCCCGGAGGATTTCGAAATGAAGCCGGAGGCGCCGAGTTCGAGTGCCCGGCGGATCGTGTTGCCGTCGTCGGTGGCCGACACGATGACGATCGGCAGTGCCGGAAACTCCGCGCGAAGCGACATCAGTCCGGAAAAGCCGCTCACGCCCGGCATGGCGAGGTCGAGCAGCATTACGTCGGCTTCGGGATTGTCGCGGGCGGCTGCGCGGGCGTCTTCGAAGTCGCCGGCCTCGATGATCCGCCGCTCTTCGCCCAGGTCGTGAACCGCCTGTTTCATCGCCCCGCGAAAGAGCGGATGGTCGTCAGCTATCAGGATTGTCAGTATTTGCATTCCACGCCCCCTCCCAAGAGCATAGTCGCACATTTGCGCACAGTTTACGTGCGCCGGGCTCCGGAAACAATAGCCCTGTTCTTGTAGGGGAGAATCTGGATGTGGTGCTCAGGTCCGCTGCGGCGCGGGCTCGGCATTGTCGCGCTCCGTCGTGAAGTCCTGGATGATCTCCATGAACCGGCGCATGAACCGTTCCATGATGGAAAGGCTCTGCTCGATCTCCGCCTCTCCGGGCAGCGCCTTGGACGCGGGCTGCGCGTCGAGCCGCTTCTCCAGGGCCGTGACGCGCTCGCCGAGCAGGTCCAGTTCCTCCTCGTATGCCGCGCGCTCGTCGGCCGCCATCCGGCAGGCGAGGCTGCCTCCTTCCTCCCGGCAGAGCGACATGGCGCCGGTTTCCCGGTCGAGGCGGACGAAGCCGTTTTC
>JAEZHO010000280.1 GCA_023416545.1 Pseudomonadota bacterium | reverse complement strand
GTCTGCGTCACCTTGCGCGAGTTCGGCGTGCCGGACTGGATGAGCAGCGGCACCGTCAAATGGCAGCAGGCGATTTCCGATCTCCATCTGGACGCCGGGGACGACGATCTGGGACGGCGCTGCGACGTTGTGCTCGATACCCTATGATCCCCCGCAACCTCAGGCATCTCCGGCTCTTCGCAGCGGTCGCAGAACTGAAATCCCTGACGTCGACGTCGGAGAAATGGCATCTCTCGCAGCCGGCAGTGACCCAGGCGATCAACAAGCTGGAACGTGCGGCCGGTGGACCGCTCTTCGATCGGACCCGGCACGGCTTCTTCCTCACGCCGCGCGGAGAGATCCTGCTTCTGCGTGTCGAAGGCGCATTCGCGCTTCTCGATCCGATCCTTGCCGATATTTCGCCCCGGCTGCGGATTTCCCTGACCTATGCGCAGCTCCAGGCGCTTATCGCGGTCAGCGAAAGCGAGAACTTTACCCTTGCGGCGCGGCGTCTCGGCCTTGCCCAGCCGACCGTGCATCGGGCCGTGACGCAGATCGAGCAGGAAGCCGCACGAACCCTGTTCGAACGGACCTCCTTCGGCATCCTGCCGACGCGCCTCTGCCAGGCGCTGGCGCAGGCCGCCCGCCTTGCGATCTACGAGTTCGACCAGGCGGATGCGGAGCTCGCGCAGTTCGATGGAGGCGAGGCGGGGTCGATCGTGATCGGCGCCATGCCGCTGGCAAGATCAGCACTCCTGCCACGCGCGCTTGCACGGTTTCGGCAGCGATACCCGACATTTGCGGTGCGGATCATCGACGGGACCTATGACGCGCTGCTTGGCGACCTTCGCCGGGGATCGATCGACTTCCTCGTCGGCGCCCTGCGGGAGCCGGCCCCCATAGGTGACGTCGTCCAGGAGAGGCTGTTCGACGACAGGCTTGCGCTTCTGTCGCGGCCGGACCATCCGCTGGCGCGACAGGCAGCCGTCACCATAGACGATCTCCTCGCCTATCCATGGGTGGTCCCCCGGCTTGAAACGCCGACCCGCGCGCAGTTCGAGACGCTGTTTGCGTCGGCGGGCAGAACGCCGCCAACACGGCTGATCGAGTCAGGGTCGTTTCTCCTGATGAGAGGGATTCTCGGCGAGAGCGATCATCTCGGCTGCATCTCCCGCCACCAGTCCCAGCCGGAATGCGATCACGGGCTGCTGACGCAACTGCCGTTTCCAACCGATCATCTCGTCCGACCGATCGGGCTCACCTATCGGCACAACTGGCAGCCGACCCGGACGCAGCGACAGATGATGGAGATCATAGGGGAGCTTGCCCCGGACGGCTGAGCCGAAAGCCTCAGGCCTGCGCCTTGCCGAGATGAGCGAACTCGGAAACGACGCGGTCATAAACGGCGCGCTTGAATGGAACGATCAGCCCCGGAAGTTCCCTCATCGGCTTCCACGCCCAGGCATCGAATTCCGGCGCATGGTCGCCGGGGGGCGGGTTGATCCGGATTTCGCTCTCGTCACCGTCGAACTGGAAGGCGAACCAGCGCTGGGTCTGGCCGCGGTACTTGCCCTTCAGGCCGATCCCGATCAGGTGGGGCGGAAGGTCGTAATTGATCCAGGCGCGGCTCTCGGCAAGCAGGGACACCGTCTCCATGCCGGTCTCCTCGTAGAGTTCCCGGTGGGCAGCTGCGAGCGGATCCTCGCCCTTGTCTATGCCGCCCTGGGGCATCTGCCAGAGCTGCGGCGAGCCATCGAATTCCGTATTGCCTTCCGAAATCCGCCGTCCCGCCCAGACCAATCCGTCATGGTTCAGCACCATCACCCCGACGCAGGGCCGATAGGGAAGATCTTCCGCGGCCTTGGGAGCCTTGCTCATTCGTTTACCTCTGTCCGATGATCGGCCGGGTCGTCCGCAAGTGCCGAAATCCCGACGATCTCGATCCCCCGGCGGCTCGCCTCGTCAACCCATTGGCGAATGGCATCGACGGATTCGTCGAATGCGGACGCGACACCGATAGCACTTCCCTTTCGAAGCGCAATACGCTCGAGGTCGTCCAGCTTGCGCAGGATCGCGGCGGTTTCAACCTGCCTGTCAAGGGTCATGTCCGCGAATGCGTGCGGAAGATCGATTGCCCTGGCGATCGTGCCGCTGGTCGATCTCGCCGATGAGCCATCGTCCAGGAAGAGGAGGCCGCGTGCCGTTATGTCTCGCAACAAGGGCTCCAGCGCATCTGCACTGGCGAGAAGACGGCCGCCCAGGTGGTTCATGATCCCGGTATAGCCGGTAATTCTCGCCATCGCCTCGTGAAGCCGTCCGATATTCTCGCCACGCGTTGCCTCAACGCGCAAGGTGGCGGGATCGCCTTCCTCGTTCGAGAAGCCGAAAGGCTCCATGGGGACCTGAAGCAGGATTTCGTGGCCCTGACGGCGGGACACCTGCATCCACCGCTGCAGGCTGTTGCCGGTGGCCGCGAATGCGAGGGTGACCTCGGGTGGGAGTTTTTCGATCGCGCGCTGCGTTCCCGTCTGGCTGAGACCGAGCCCGCCGACGATGAGGGCGATGCGCGTGCCGCGCGCTCCCGACCACGGGCGCGCATACTGATCCATGGGCCGCAACCCATCGGCGCCGACAGCCGGCAATGGTCCGTAGGGGGAATCCTCCAGCAGGTCCTCGTTGGGCGTCCCGGCCAACCGCGGATCCTGCCCGATCCGGGGCGTCTGGAGGAGGAGAGGATCCCTGCTACCGCGTCCTCCAGGCGAATATATGTTCACGACGCTGCCGTCGTCCGTGGTCGTCCGTTCGACGTTGGCGCCTGCATCGGATTCGCTCCGACGCTCGCCCACGCGGGGTGCCGAAGGTTGCGGGGTCTCGGTGTGGGCAGCCTGCTGTTCCAGCCGGGCATCCGGAGGGGATGATCCGAACCGGTCGCCTTCCAGTATCGTGTAGATCGAGACTGCGAGTACGGCGACCGCAAAGGCGGCGCCGGCGGCGAGCGAGGACGTGACCCGAAAATGTCTTCGTCGTCCGGCCGGTCTGTTCTGTCCGAGCGGGGCGTGAAGGTCAGGGTCCAAGGGAAGGTCCGCGGATTGGCATGCCGGAGGTGAAGAAGCCGGAGGCTAGCTCCGGCTTCCCGTGAATATTACTGCTTTACGGCCGCAGCCTTGTCCGGACTTGGAGGAAAGCTCGGATCTGTCTTGACACCCCGCAACAAATCCAGGGCATAGTTCAGCTGAACGTCGTCCTTGGCTTCCGGCGGGACATAGGCGACCGACCCGGAGCCTTCGTCCGTTTCGTTCTGTCCGGGGATGTGACCGCGCAGGCTCGACTCGCCCTCTGCGCGAACCTTGCCTTGAAGGTCTTCAGGCAGCGG
>JAEZHO010000271.1 GCA_023416545.1 Pseudomonadota bacterium | reverse complement strand
GCTGGACAATTCCGCTGTCTCGGGCAGCGAGAACCGGGACGCCTACGCCGCCTGATAGCGGACAATCCCAAGATGCGGAAACGGGAGGCGTGCCGGTCGGGGCGCCTCCCGTTTCACGTCAGGCGTCACTTTTCGCGGGTGACAGACATTTCGCCGAAGATCCGCGCCATTTCGTCCTGAAGCGAGGGCTCGGGCGTGGCACCCGTCAGTGCCGGCTTGTCGGCGGGGCGGGGCGGCAGGGAATCGCGCTCGCGCGCGGCGAGATTGTTCGCCATCTCCTCTTCCAGGATGCGTTCGAAGTCGCTGCCCAGTCCCGGGGAGCCGGCAGCGGAAGGGGGGACGGCGGCTTCCGCCGGAGTTTGACGCACCGGAACGGAGGGACCCTGGAGGACGCGACCGCGGGCAGCGTCGAGGATGCCTGCGGCTTCTTCCAGCGCGGGCTCCCGAGGCGCCGGTTGCGGCGGTGCGGCCATCGTCGCGGCTGCTGCCACGGGTGCCGGTACGGGCGTCCGGGCAAGGGGCAATTGATCGACGCCGGTTGCCGGCGGGGACACGGGAGCGGGGCGCGAGACCTGCGGCTCGACCGGTGGCGCCGGCCTTGGAGCCAGTGGGGCCGGTTCACGGGCCGCGATGGGTACGTCTGCCTGGGGGCTCGCGGCGCGCTTCCGCTGTTCGGTCGGAGCGGTCTGGGCGGGAACCGGGGCGTCGATGGTCGCCAATTCCGCAGGCTGTGCGGGTCCCGTCGCAGCAATACCGCTTTCGATTACGATGTCCGTCGGCCCCCCGATCATGATCAGGTGTTCGGTATCGTCGCGACGGATGAGCACCAGTCGTCTCCGCGCGTCGACGGCGGTCGCATCGAGGACCTGAAGGCGGGGCTGCCTGTTCCTGCCGCCCCGGACGAAGGGCGACGGGCCGGACCGTCCCCGGATCAACCACAGAACGCCGACCAGGCACGCAAGCCCGATGGCGACGCCGATCACTGCGACGATCAGCCGACCTCCGTAAGCTCCCAACATTTCTTCCATGGCATGCTCCTTCGACGTTCCAGCGGATTAGAGGCGGAGTTTCATGCGGAGTGCAAGCGCGCCGCTCGCCCTGATGGCGACCGGAAGGCTCTATCCCGGCTTTTCTGTCCTCGCGCGCTTTTGGCTTCAATCACAACTTGCTAGAAGAGAATCGCGGCAAACTGCCGGAAGTTCCCGTGGTGTGCGATGATGGACACCGAGAGTGTGAGGGGTTGATGACGAAGTTGCAGCATGGCGGCAACTACGAGGCACCGCTGGTCGAACGCGGCGGACGCAGCGGTACGATCATTCGAATTCTCCTGCTCGCTCTCGTTCTGATCGGGGCCTCGGCGGCCTTCGTACTCTTCCAGCATGCGCTCGATAACGAGATCGTGCTCGGCGTGCTCGGCGTGCTCGCCATGGTCGGCATATTCTTCCTGGTCTCCTCGGTGATCGGGTTCGTGGAAGTCATGCCGCAGTCGCGCTCCGACGCACTGGCGCGGGTCTTCATGGCCAGCCATCGCGACGGTATTCTCGTCACCGACGGCAAGGGGCGGACCGTCTACGCCAACGCGGCCTACGGCCGCCTCACGGGCGCCGGCAAGACCTCGGCCGTTCAGCCGCTCGAACCGCTCCTGTCGCGCCACCGCGAATCCAGCGAAGCCCTCTATCGGCTCATCAACGGCATACGCGAGGGGCGCGAAGGCCATGAGGAATTCCGGCTTCCGCAGCCGCTCGGTCGCGCCAACGGGCAGGGCTCGGGTGCTCACTGGTATCGCCTGAAGGCGCGCATCCTGCCGGAGGAGGACGGGCGCTCCGGCCCGTACAACGTCTGGCAGCTGACCGACATCACCTCCGAACGGGACGACCAGGAACGGTTCTTCCGCGAACTCCAGAACGCGATTGACTATCTCGACCACGCGCCCGCCGGCTTCTTCTCCGCGGGGCGCAAGGGCGAGATATTCTATGTCAATGCCACGCTGGCGGACTGGTTGGGCATAGACCTGACCAAGTTCGTGCCCCGTTCGCTTTCGATCGCCGATCTCGTGGCTGGCGAAGGCATGGCGCTCATCCAGTCGGTCCAGGCCGCGCCAGGCCTGCAGAGGACCGAGACGCTCGATCTCGACCTGCGCCGCACCAACGGACAGAGCCTGCCGGTCCGGCTGTTGCACAGCGTGACCTCGATGCGCGACGGAGCGCCGGGGGAAAGCAGGACGATCGTCCTTGCCCGCCAGCCGGGCGTCGAAGGCGACCAGTCGGCCTCGGCAATGCGGTTCACCCGCTTCTTCAACAATACGCCGATGGCGATTGCGTCGGTCGACGGCGACGGCAAGATCCTGCGGATCAATGCGCCCTTCCTGCGGCTCTTCTCGGGGGTCGTGTCGCGCGACGACGTGGAGACGGGCGCCCATCTGGAGGCGATCGTCCACGAAGGCGCGCGCCAGCAACTGATGGACGCGCTTGCCGCCGCAAAGGACAGGCAAGGCGACATCGCGCCGATCGATTGCCGCCATCCCGGCGACGAGAGCCGCTACGTCCGCTTCTACGTCAACGCCGTGATCGACGAGAGCGACGAGGCGCCGGAAGAAGTCGCCATCGTCTATGCCGTCGAGACGACCGAGCAGAAGGCGCTCGAGACGCAGATGGCCCAG
>JAEZHO010000261.1 GCA_023416545.1 Pseudomonadota bacterium | reverse complement strand
CCGGCATGGCCGATCGCGCGGATATCCGTCTCGAAGACTACCGCGATTGCCGCGGGCAGTTCACGAAGGTCGTCTCGATCGAGATGTTCGAGGCCGTCGGCGAAACGAACTGGCCGATCTTCTTCGACCGCGTACGTCGCCTGCTTCATCCGGGTGGGGATGCGATGATCCAGACCATCACGATCGCGGACGAGCGTTTCGAGCATTATCGCCGGAATGCCGATTTCATCCAGACCTATATCTTTCCGGGCGGCATGCTTCCGTCGGTTGGCGCATTTCGCCATGCGGCCGAAAGCGGAAGCCTTTCGGTTGCGGATGAGTACCGCTTCGGCGGAGACTACGAGAAGACCTTGCTGTTGTGGGACAGGGCATTCCAGAGAAACTGGCCCCGGATCGCGCGACTCGGGTTCGACGAGCGGTTCAAGAGGATGTGGCACTATTACCTTCATTATTGCGCGGTCGGCTTCAGGATGCAGCGCCTGGATGTCATCCAGTTTCACCTGACGTCCGGTTCTGCGCCGCCCCGGCCGGAGCCCGCACCATGCGGTCGGTGATCCTGAAAAGCAGCGACCGGGGCAGCGCACGCAGCAGCCGGATCGCCAGCGCCATCTTCCAGGGAAAGATGATCTCGAACCGGTTGGTGGAGAGCCCTCTCAGTATCGCGTTCGTCGCCTCTTCCGTATCGATCATGAAGGGCATCGGAAAATCGTTCCTTTTGGTCAAGGGTGTATCCACGAAGCCGGGATTGATCACGCTCAGATGCACGCCGGACCGCCTGAGTTCCGGATAGAGGCCTTCGCAGAGGGTGATGAGTGCCGACTTGGTGGCTCCATAAAAGGCGCCGCCGGGGAGCCCCACATAGCCTGCGACCGATGCCATGACGGCGATCCTGCCGGACCCGCGCTCCAGCATCGCCGGCATGACGGCTTCCAGACAGTGCGCGGTGCCGATGACGTTGAGCGTCACGAGCTTCGCCAGATCTTGCGAATTGAAGCGCCTGACGCTCTCTCGCCTGTAGCTTCCGGCTGAAAATACGGCGAGCCCAACCGGACCATGGGATGCCTCGATGCGGGACGCGACGGAAAGGGCTGCCTCGCGATCGGTTACGTTCAGCGCATAGGCGATGATGGCTCCGGGCCGTTCGGTCTCAAGCTGAGAGAGCTTCTCCTGGCTGCGGGCACTCACCGCCACCGTCCAGCCCTCATCGGCAAGACGCAACGCGACTGACCGCCCGATACCGGAGCTGGCACCGGTCACCCAGGCAATTCGAGACCCTACCCCCATAAGCAACATTCCTCCTGACAGCATTCATCGCTTCGAGAATGCTACGAAAAGGCAGGGCTGTTGGATCGCTTGAGATGGAGAAGACGGCGCGAAGCCGCGGTCGGCGTGCCGGGGCCCAGGCGGACGGAACGTGGTTAGGTCAATCGCGAACTGGAGAGGACCTGCTCTCTCGGATAGCTTCGTCGTGGTACCAGCACGTATCAAGCGCCGCCGTTGCAGGCTTCGGCACTTTTTCCATGACCGTCTTTTCCGAACTCCGCACCCTGCGATCAGGGCCGACCGGAAATTTTATTATCTGGGCAGATACGAACTCAACACCTGGGGTCATGTCGTTTCCTCACCAAGAACGCGGCATCACTATCGCACAGTTTTTGCGCAATTGCACTCAGATTAGACGCGTGATGCCCTTTCCGCCGCCCTTCTTGAGGGCGCTGAGCTATCCAGATCAACGCGTGGCCCTCCTGCGCGTTCCTTTCAGTGCGGATGTCCGACCAAATGGACGGAATCCTTGGGATCCAATCCGACAATTTCCCAATATGCCCGGCTCGGTTGGTCAAAAGAGGCGCTCCGAAGCGTCATTAAGCAATCTGGCACGGAACGTGCTTCTTCCTACTCAACCAGCCGGCAGGCGCTGTGCGCCAAACCGGACGGCAGTTTGATCGCGGTCTACGAAGAGAGAGTTCCGATGACGAAATACAAGCTCGAGTACATTTGGCTTGATGGCTACACCCCCGTTCCGAACCTGCGCGGCAAGACGCAGATCAAGGAGTTCGACGCGTTTCCGACGCTCGAGCAGCTGCCGCTTTGGGGCTTCGACGGATCCTCGACGATGCAGGCCGAAGGCCACAGCTCGGATTGCGTGCTGAAGCCGGTCGCGCTCTATCCCGATCCGGCCCGCACCAACGGTGTTCTGGTCATGTGCGAAGTCATGATGCCGGACGGTGTCACGCCGCACGCTTCCAACGCGCGCGCCACGATCCTCGACGACGAGGACGCATGGTTCGGCTTCGAGCAGGAATACTTCTTCTATGAAGATGGCCGCCCGCTCGGTTTCCCGGAGAATGGCTTCCCGGCTCCCCAGGGCCCCTACTACACCGGCGTCGGCTACAAGAACGTCGGCTCGATCGCACGCGAGATCGTCGAGGAGCATCTGGACCTCTGCCTTGCCGCCGGCATCAACCACGAAGGCATCAATGCCGAGGTGGCCAAGGGCCAGTGGGAATTCCAGATCTTCGGCAAGGGCTCCAAGAAGGCTGCCGACCAGATCTGGATGGCGCGCTACCTGCTGCTTCGCCTGTGCGAGAAGTACGGCGTCGACATCGAATGGCACTGCAAGCCGCTCGGCGATACCGACTGGAACGGCTCGGGCATGCACTGCAACTTCTCCACGAAGTACATGCGCGAAACCGGCGGCAAGGAATACTTCGAGGCCCTGATGGCCGCCTTCGCCCGGAACTGGAAGGAGCATATCGACGTCTATGGTCCGGACAACCACATGCGCCTGACCGGCAAGCATGAGACCGCGCCGTGGAACAAGTTCTCCTACGGCATCGCCGACCGCGGCGCATCGATCCGCGTTCCGCATTCCTTCGTGAACAACGGCTATCGCGGCTATCTCGAGGATCGTCGTCCGAACTCGCAGGGTTGCCCGTACCAGATCGCCTCGCAGGTTCTGAAGACCATCTCGGAAGTGCCGACCGAAGACTTCGCCCGCACGGCCGCCTGATAAGCCTGCGGCGCCGGGGACGCCGGCGCCGCAGCTACCTTCCGATCCCCCGCATCGCTGGACAACATGCCTGACCACGGCATATGGCTGTCCGCACGAATGCGCATCATGGGGGACACACTCTTGGACAATCCGCTCTTCAGCCTGCAAAGGCGTACCGCTCTCGTGACGGGCTCGTCGCGCGGACTGGGGCTCGCCATCGCGACGGGTGTCGCCGAGGCCGGGGCATCCCTGATCCTGAACGGCGTCAACGCGGAGCGGCTTGAGGAGAGCGCCGCAAAGCTGCGGGAGCGCGGCATCGACGTGACGACGTCCGCTTTCGACGTGACCGACGAGGCGTCGGTGGTCGCCGCCTTCGAGCGGTTCGACGCGGAGAATATCTCGGTCGACATCCTGGTCAACAATGCCGGCATCCAGTATCGCAAACCCATCGTCGAACTGGATAGCGCCAACTGGCAGCGCGTCATCGATACGAACCTGACCAGCGCGTTCCTGGTGTCGCGCGA
>JAEZHO010000198.1 GCA_023416545.1 Pseudomonadota bacterium | reverse complement strand
ATGATGATGGCGCGGTTGGTGGCCTCGCCCTCGACCGAGGCGGGGCGGGAATAGGCATGCGCCTCCGGCCCGTCATTGCCTTCGTCCATCAGCTTCTGCTGCATGGCCGCGACCACGTCGCCGTTTTCGGCATGCACCAGCGGCAGGGCGCCGAGTTCGGCGCAGCGCGAGAAGGAGGCGAACATCTCGTCGTCGTTCACCATCAGCGCGCCCTTGTAGGCCATGAAGTGCTTGAAGGTGTTGATGCCGTGGTTGAGCACGACGGCCTTCATCTCGTTGAAGACCTGCTCTCCCCACCAGGTCACCGACATGTGGAAGGAATAGTCGCAGTTGGCGCGGGTCGACTTGTTGTCCCAGCGCTTGAGCGCATCAAGCAGCGACTGGCCCGGATCGGGAAGACAGAAATCGACGACCATGGTCGTGCCGCCGGCGAGCGCCGCCCGCGTGCCGCTTTCGAAGTCGTCGGCCGAATAGGTGCCCATGAACGGCATTTCGAGATGGACATGCGGGTCGATGCCGCCGGGCATGACATAGCAGCCGGTCGCGTCCAGCACCTCGTCGCCGAAGAGGTTGGGGCCAATCTCGACGATCCTGCCGCCGTCGACCTTGACGTCGGCCTTGTAGGTCAGGTCGGCGGTGACAACAGTTCCGCCCTTGATCACTGTGCTCGTCATGCCATGCTTCCCCTATCCATGTCGGTTTCAGTTCGCCGGGCAGAATTTCACTGCCCTGGTCAGGTGCCGGTCCTTGAGGATCATCGAGATGCGGTCCCGCCCGGCGGCCTTGCAGGCGGCGGCGAAGTCGATGCTGCGGTCACTGTATTCCGCATCGAAGACCGGCTTGCCGCGCTGCGGATAGGCCTTGACGCGATCGCACCAGCGGTCCTGGTAGCAACTCTCGGTGATCACGAAATCGAGCGTCGAAACGAAGTCGGCGGTCATCTCCGGGACGTTCTTCTGCGCGATCGCAAGGCCGAGACCGTGGGCGATCCCGGCCAGCGCGAGGACGTAGCGCCGGGTGTCGGCCGCCTTGAGCGGGAAACCGGAATCATTGTCGTGGACATCCATGTTGTCGGGCTCGATCGCATCGAAGCCCTTGGCCTTGCAGGCCTGGAAGCGGGCCTTCATGATCGGCAGCAGGACGTCGTGCCTGCGGATGTCGAGGAAGCGCTCGTCGGGCCAGTCGCCGTAGACCTTGCCGATGACCGCCTTCGGAAAAGCCTGGCTGTCCGGCGATGTCTTCTCCACCGTTCCGACGCTGACGTAGCAGATCGTCCTGATCCCGCGCGCCTTCAGCTTGCCGATGTCGGCGGTCTTCACCAGTTCGGGATGCAGGTCCAGAACCGCAACCTTGCGGGAGAGGTCGAGCGGCTCGGTGAGCTGCCAGTCCCATCGCTCGCCGACGCGGAAGGGCTGGGCGGCGAGAGCCGGGGCCGCGAATGCCGCCATCAGAGCAAGAGCCGTCAGACAGCGTATCATGCCCTAGTCTCCTATCCGGGCGGTTTCCAGCACGGCGTGGAACAGAACGTCGGCGCCGACCGCGGCCCATTCTTTCGAGATGTCTTCCGCCTCGTTGTGCGACAGCCCGCCGACGCAGGGACACATGATCATCGTCGCCGGCGCCACTTTCGCGGCCCAGCAGGCGTCGTGACCGGCTCCGGAAATGATGTCCATGTGGCTGTAGCCGAGCCTTTCCGCCGCATCGCGGACGCGGCCGACCAGCACCGGATCGAAGGTCACCGGATCGAAATGCCCGACCGCCTCCACCGAACAGCCGACGCCGAGCTTGTCGCAGATCTCGGCTGCCCGGCTCTCGATCGTCGCCCGCATCCGGTCGAGCTTTTCCTGGCTCGGCGTGCGGATGTCGACGGTGAAGACCACCTTGCCGGGCAGGACGTTGCGGGAATTGGGCGAGAAGAACATCTGGCCGACGCCGCCGACGGCGCCCGGCTGCTCGCTCATCGCCACGTCCTGCACCATTTCGAGGATGCGAGCCATGGCAAGCCCGGCATTGACGCGCATGTCCATCGGCGTGGAGCCCGTATGGGCCTCCCTGCCGGTCAGCGTGAACTCCAGCCACCAGAGGCCCTGGCAGTGGGTGACGACGCCGATCTGCCGGTTCTCCGCCTCCAGGATCGGGCCCTGTTCGATGTGGTACTCGAAATAGGCATGCATCCGGCGGGCGCCGACTTCTTCCTCGCCCACCCAGCCTATCCGCTTCAGCTCGTCGCCGAAGTTCTTTCCATCGGGGTCCTTGCGGGCATAGGCGTAGTCGAGGTCGTGGACGCCGGCAAAGACGCCGGATGCGAGCATGGCGGGCGCGAAGCGGGCGCCTTCCTCGTTGGTCCAGTTGGTCACCACGATCGGGTGCCTGGTTCTGATGCCGAGGTCGTTCAGCGTGCGCACCACCTCCAGGCCGGCCAGCACGCCGAGGACGCCGTCATACTTGCCGCCGGTCGGCTGGGTGTCGAGGTGCGAGCCGATATAGACCGGCAGGGCGTCGGGATCGGTGCCCGGACGGGTCATGAACATCGTTCCCATCCGGTCGACGCCCATCGCCAGCCCGGCATCGTCGCACCATGCCTTGAAGAGCCTGCGTCCCTCGGCGTCCGCATCCGTCAGCGTCTGCCGATTGTTGCCGCCGGCGATGCCGGGGCCGATCTTCGCCATTTCCATGAGCGAATCCCACAGCCTGTCGCCATTGATGCGCAGGTTCTCGCCGGGTGCTGCCACCATCAGCCTGTCCTCACCTGTTTCGGGACCGCGCGCGGCGGTCGTATGCTGTTCCCTCCGGTTCTCACTCTACTGCCCCGTCGACAGTAAAACTCAGCATTGCCTTTGTTGGACTTGTCGCTGATAATTTGACCGGTTGGTAAAAACATACAATTTCCGCGCCGCCACTCAAGACGAAAATTCGCAAATCCTGCCCGGATCGGATGGTGACTGCGGATACGGCGTCTGGAGCGGCCGGGCGGGTCGAGTGCGGGGCAGGCGAGGGCATGGCGGTACCGAGGGCGGCGAAGACACAGCGGCGGACGCGGATCCAGGAGGAGAAGGAGGAGCGGATTCTCGATGCGGCCCTGGAGGTGTTTTCATCGAGCGGCTTCAGGGGCTCCACGATCGACCAGATCGCCGAGGCCGCCGGCATGTCGAAGCCCAACCTTCTCTATTACTTCCGCACCAAGGAGGCGATCTACCGGACGCTGCTCGAAAGCATGCTCTTTACCTGGCTGGAGCCGCTGAAGGAGCTGAACGCCGAGGGCGATCCGGAATCCGAGATCCGCTCCTACATTCGCCGGAAGCTCGAGATGTCGCGGGATTTCCCGCGCGAGAGCCGGCTCTTCGCCAACGAGATGCTGCAGGGGGCGCCCCATATCGAGGACGACCTGACCGGCCCCCTGAGGTCGCTGGTCGACGAAAAATCGGAGGTGATCCGCAGCTGGATCAGGGACGGCAAGATCGCCCGCTGCGATCCCTATCACCTGATCTTCGCGATCTGGGCGACGACCCAGCATTACGCCGATTTCGACGTCCAGGTGCGGGCCGTGCTCGGCGAAAGCCGCGCCGGGGAGGGACGCTTCGAGGATGCGGCGCGCTTCCTCGAGCAGCTGTTCTTCGAAGGGCTTCGCCCGAAGCGGCCGTGACCAAAGCTTTCCGTCAGAGCTCCGTCCGCCGCAGCAGGTAGTCGAGCCCGCCGACCCGGAACCACCGGTAGGCATGGGCATCCAGAAGCAGCCGGTGGCGGCCCTTGCCGTCGGCCTGGCTGCTTTCGCCGGCGGCGATGTCGATCAGCAGCTTGCCCTGCTCGCCGCAGTGGGGGTCGAGATGGACCTCCATCGGTTCCGGCCTCAGGTTGTGAACGATCAGCACGGAATTGTTGCGCCAGTCGTAGCGCATCGCCAGCACGCCGGGATCGCCGGTGTCGAGGATCGCATAGTCGCCCCAGCCGATTTCCGGCGCCTCCTTGCGCATGCGGATCAGCCGCTCCATCCAGTTGAGGAGCGAACCCGGCGCGCGCCGCTGCTCGGCGACGTTGATGTTCTCGTAGGCGAAGGGCCCCCTGGAAATCACCGGCAGGACAGGCTTGTCGCTCTTCGTGAAGCCGCCCTGCGGCTCGTCCGACCACTGCA
>JAEZHO010000031.1 GCA_023416545.1 Pseudomonadota bacterium | reverse complement strand
GATGTGCATCAGCGGGCCGCCCTGCAGGCCGGGGAAGACGGCCGAGTTGAACTTCTTCGCCAGGTCCTCGTCATTGGTGAGGATGACGCCGCCGCGCGGGCCGCGCAGCGACTTGTGCGTGGTGGTGGTTGCGACATGGCAATGCGGGAACGGCGACGGGTGCTGGCCCCCGGCGACGAGACCGGCGATATGGGCCATGTCGACCATGAGATAGGCGCCCACCTCGTCGGCGATCTCGCGGAAGCGCTTCCAATCCCAGATGCGGGAATAGGCCGTGCCGCCGGCGATGATCAGCTTGGGCTTGTGCTCGCGGGCCTTGGCGGCGACGTCATCCATGTCGAGGAGGTTGTCGTCCTCGCGCACGCCGTAGGAGACGACGTTGAACCACTTGCCGGACATGTTGACCGGCGAGCCGTGGGTCAGGTGTCCGCCCGAGTTGAGGTCGAGGCCCATGAAGGTGTCGCCGGGCTGGAGCAGCGCCAGGAAGACCGCCTGGTTCATCTGCGAGCCGGAATTCGGCTGGACGTTGGCGAAGTTGACGCCGAAGAGCTTCTTGGCGCGCTCGATCGCCAGTTCCTCGGCGATGTCGACGAACTGGCAGCCGCCGTAATAGCGCTTGCCCGGGTAGCCTTCGGCATATTTGTTGGTCATGATCGAGCCCTGCGCCTCGAGCACGGCGCGGGAGACGATGTTCTCCGAGGCGATCAGCTCGATCTCATGGCGCTGGCGACCGAGCTCCTTCTCGATCGCGCCAAAGATTTCCGGATCGGATTCGGCGAGCGGGCGGGAGAAGAAAGCGTCGGTGTTCGACATGGTCGGGGCTCCTCAGGAGATCAGGATGCGTATGGCCCGCGTCTTAGCGGGTGGGCTTCTGTTGGGCAATACGGCGCGCGAGATTTGCACGCCCTCCCCCAGGTCCTCCCAGGTTCCCCCAGCCCCCCAAGGGCCCCCGGAACGCGAAAAGCCGCGGCAACCGGCCGCGGCTTTCGGGAAGGTCCAGGGCGCGCAGGTTCTTACTGCGGCAGGAAGTCCTCTTCGCTGATCGGGCCGGCCGACTGCTCGACCCCGGTGGTCGTCTGCAGCGCCAGTTCGGTCGCACCGTCCATCTGGTAGATGTCGTCGCGGAACTGGACGACGCCGTCGGCGGCGGACCAGGCACTGATGTAGACGATGTAGATCGGCACTTCTTCCGCGAGCCTGATCGGCGTGTTGACGCGGCTTGCGATCACCCGCTCCATGTTCTGGCGATCCCAGCCGGGTGTTTCCCGAAGCAGCCAGTTGGAGAGATCGCGGACGTTCTGGGCGCGAATGCAGCCGGAGGATTCAAAGCGCATCAGCTTGTTGAACAGGCCCTGCTGGGGCGTGTCGTGCATGTATTCGTTGTGCGGATTGTGGAAGTTGATCTTCGTCGAGGACATGGCGTTGATCTTGCCGGGATCCTGCCGGAACATCAGGTTCGGCGCCTTGGCCGCGTTCCAGTCCACCGTCTCCGGCGCAACCTCGCTGCCGTTACCGTCGAAGAGGCGGATGTTGTTGCGCGTCAGGTAGGTCGGGTCCTTGCGCATCAGGGGAACGATGTCCTTCTCGATGATCGAGCGCGGGGCCGTCCAGTAGGGATTGAGGATGACTTCGTAGATCTTCGAGTTGATGACGTGGGTCGGCCGGTCGATCTTGCCGACGACGGCGGTGTTGCGGAGGGCAACGCGGCCGTTCTCGACGGCCTCGATATAGGCGGCCGGAATGTTGACCATGACATAGCGGCGGCCGAGATCGCCCGACATGGACTGCAGGCGCACGAGATTGGTCTCGAGCTGGTGGAGACGGGTTGCGGCGGAGACGTTCATCGCCTTCACCGTGAACTCGCCCATGACGCCGTCGGCCGGCAGGCCGTGGCGGGCCTGGAAGCGCTTCACGGCGCCGTCGACATAGGAATCGAATGCCGCCGACATGCCGGCGGACTGCGGCAGGTCGCCGGAGATCATCAGGCGCTGGCGAACCTGGGAAACGGAGGGGTCAACCACGCCGAGCCGCAGCGTCTGGGCCGGGCTGATCTGCGGCCAGCCGCCGTTGGCGACGATCATCTGGTAGTTCATGATCGCCTGCTGGATGTTCACCGGCGCATGCGGACCGAGAACCGGATTGTTGGTGGCGACGGCGGCGACCGTGCGGGAACTTCCCTTGGCGTCGAACTGGTCGTCCCAGGTGCCGCGGCGCGGCGCCGCGATCAGGCTGTCGATCGCCGTCTGGGCGAGTGCCGGCGCGGCAAGCGCGGCTGCGCCGAAGGTGGCAGCCGAACGCAGCAGCATCCGGCGAGAAACTTGTTCCGATCCGTTTTTCTTCGACATTATCCTACCCGTCTATTCCCGCGGCATCGTGGCCAGCCCTAGCGGGACATGGTTAACAAAGGCGCAAATTGCGCGGCCGGCGACGGCACCAGAGGGTGATTCCAAGTCCCAGCGACCCGTCTGCGCGGATCACACGGCAATATGGCCAATTCGTGTCCCGGAGGCCGGCCCCGGCCCGGACGCGGATGACAATGACGTGACGCGGGGCCGCGGCGTCCGGATGTGGTTTTCGGGCAACGCAAAAGACCGGCCGCGCAGGGAACGCGTCCGGTCCTGATGCGACTGGAGGATGTCGCGGATTAAAGGCGATAGGCGATCGTGTCGTTCCAGAAGCGGTCGAGGCGCTGCAGGAGCTTGTTCATCTGCGCGAACTCGCCCTCGCCGATGCCGCCGACCTTTTCGATCGAGCCGATGTGGCGCTCGTAGAGCCGGGCGACGGTTTCGGCGATCTCCTGGCCGTTCTCGGTCAGGCTGATGCGGACCGAGCGGCGGTCGATGCGCGAGCGCTGGTGGTTAATGAAGCCGAGATCGACCAGCTTCTTGACGTTGTAGGAGACGTTCGAGCCGAGGTAGTAGCCCCGCGAGCGGAGTTCGCCGGCCGACAGTTCCGAGTTGCCGATGTTGAAGAGCAGAAGCGCCTGGACGGCATTGATGTCGTCGCGACCCTGGCGGTCGAACTCGTCCTTGATGACGTCCAGAAGGCGGCGGTGGAGACGCTCGACCAGATGGAGGGACTCCAGGTAGAGCGAGCGGATTGCATCTTCGCGGGTTTCGACAGCGGCGGCTGCCTGCGGCTTCAGCTTCGTGTTCATCTTCTCTGCCTCACTGTTTTGTTTGGCGGTGTTTGTTTCTTCCCGCCTTGTGAGTGAGACTATCGAATGCCCATAAAATTCGACTTAAAACATATCCTTAACAAGCACTTACCCGGCGTTCGACGATTGCGACGAATGGAAGGCAGCGCCGGGCGGAGGGAAATTCCTCCTATATAAATCAACGCGTTAGCGCGAAAAATCATTAAACTCGCGGGCCCGAAAGCTTTCGAGCGAGGGTTAACGGGTGGTTACCTGCTCGGCCCTGCGGCGATCTTCCAGCCAGAAAACGATGCGGAAAAGCACATAGACGGCCACGACGAGGGCATGGAAAAGCAGGACGAAAACGTTCGCGCCGAAGACATCCGCCCACAGATTGTACATGAGGAACTGGATGAGCGCGGCGAGCGCGTAGAGGACCGGGCCCCAGGACACGGTCAGCCAGAGCCCGAGCGAGGCGACGGGGAAGAGCACTGCAAGGCTCGGCGCCGCGACCTGCCATGGGAGCGAGAGGAGGTCGAAGCGTCCGCGACCGCCGAGCGTATAGCCCACCAGCATGGCCCAGTATTGCAGGCCGAACCAGAAGCAGGTGATGGCGACGACGCGGAGAAACAGCACGAACAGGGTCTGCGTCAGCGTCCGCCTCGGCACGTTGGGTGAATCAGGTTCCATGCCGGCACCTTACCCGGCGCGGGCGGGGTGTGCCAGAGAAGGCATCGAAGGGCGGAAGCTGCACGATCGTTCAAGAAGGGACTACGGCAACGGCGTAGTCTCCCGCGGCAGCGTCAAGGAGACCACATGGAAAAGCCCGTCTTTCCCCGCACGGCCATCAACCTGGCCAGCAAGCTCAATCAGATCCGCGATCACTGGCAGCCCCGCGTGATCGCGGAAATGAACGACTATCAGTTCAAGCTCGTCCGCATCGAGGGCGATTTCATCTGGCACGATCATCCGGAGACCGACGAGACCTTCATCGTCCTGGCGGGAAACCTGCGTATCGACTTCCGCGACGGGTCCGTCACCATCGGACCGGGCGAGATGTTCGTGGTCCCGAAGGGCGTGGAGCATAAGCCGTTTGCGGAGCAGGAGGTGCAGATGATGCTGATCGAACCGCGAGGCACGCTGAACACGGGGCGCGAAGGCGGCGAGCGCACCGCCCAGAACGATCTCTGGATATAGGACCGCCACCAACTCGCCCATTCATAATCAGGATCCCGCGTGCTATTGAGCGCCGCAACTGCTGATGAATGGAAGCCTGCCATGGACAAGACGCATCTCGTCGACGAGATCACCAGCCACCGCCGCATGCGGCGCAACCGACGCGCCGACTGGACGCGTCGGATGGTGCAGGAGAACCGGCTGACGGTCGATGACCTGATCTGGCCGATCTTCCTCGTGCCGGGCACCGGGATCGTCGATCCGATCGCCGCCATGCCGGGCGTCAACCGGATGAGCATCGACAAGGCGGTGGAAGCGGTCAGGGAAGCGGCCGATCTCGGCATCCCCGCCATCGCCACCTTCCCCGACATCGAGATGGAACTGCGCGACGAGACGGGCTCGCAGAGCCTTGCCGCGGACAACCTCATCAACCGGGCGACGGCGGCGATCAAGAAGGCGGTGCCGAACATCGGCATCATCACCGACGTCGCGCTCGACCCTTTCACCAGCCACGGCCACGACGGCATCCTGCGCGACGGCATCATCGTCAACGACGAGACGGTGGACCAGATCGTGCGCGCGGCCGTGATGCAGGCGGATGCCGGGGCCGACATCATCGCGCCTTCGGACATGATGGACGGCCGGATCGGCGCCATCCGCCGCGGGCTGGATGCCGCAGGCCACCAGGACGTGGGCATCATGTCCTATGCCACGAAGTTTTCCTCCGGCTTCTACGGGCCCTATCGCGAGGCGATCAATACGGGCGGGCTGCTGAAAGGCGACAAGAACAGCTATTACATCAGCCCGGCCAACGGCACCGAGGCGCTGCGCGACGCGGCGCTCGACGTCGAGGAAGGCGCCGACATGCTGATGGTCAAGCCCGGCCTGCCCTATCTCGACATCTGCTGGCGCCTCAAGGAAGCCTTCGGAATGCCGACCTTCGCCTACCAGGTCTCCGGCGAATACACGCAGATCAAGGCCGCGGCGATGAACGGCTGGATCGACGGCGAGCGGATCATGATGGAGACCCTTCTCTGCTTCAAGCGCGCCGGCTGCGACGGCATTCTCAGCTATTTCTCGCTGGAGGTGGCGCGGAAGCTTGCGAAGGGGTGACGCATCGCCTTCGCTTGCAGCGGAGGCCATGACCTCCCATATGCTTCCTCGTGCAACCGCGGAGACAAAAGCCGATGAGCCTCGACCCGAACCCGACCTATATCGTGCCGGACGACTGGCGCGCCTATAGCGGCGTGCTGACGCAGCGCGCCTTCGCCTTCGTCATCGACTATACGATCGTGCTCCTGCTGTGCATCCCCGCCGCCGTCGTGGTCTTCTTCCTCGGCATCATCACGCTCGGCCTCGGCTTCTTCCTCTATCCGGCGCTGTTCGTCATCGTTGCGCTCCTCTATTTCGGCGTCACGCTCGGCGGGCCGAGCCAGGCGACGCTCGGCATGCGGGCGCTCGGCATCGCCATGATGCGGCTTGACGGCCGGCGGATCGATTTCCTGACGGCCATGGTCCACACGGTGCTGTTCTGGATCATCAACTCGGTGCTGACGCCGCTCATCCTGCTTGCCGGCCTGTTCACCGACCGCTCGCGGCTCGTCCACGACATGCTGCTCGGCACCGTCGTCGTCCGCACGGACTGACGACGAGCCGGTCAGCCGCGGCTTATCCACGGCCGACCGCGACAACTGCCGCGGGTCCTGTTGACGTTTTGCCAATCTGCGCCATGGTATGGCTGTTACGGCATCATCGGGAAGCCAGGACGGAACCAATCGCGCCGCGATGAATACTCAGACCACGCCCTCCCCGCAGTTCTACCTGACAGCCCCGGCGACCTGTCCCTACCTGCCGGGCCAGATGGAGCGCAAGGTGTTCACGCACCTCGTCGGGCCGCGCGCGGCGGAGATGAACGACCTCCTGACCCAGGGCGGCTTCCGGCGCTCCCAGAACATCGCCTACCGTCCCGCCTGCGAGACCTGCAGGGCCTGCGTTTCCGTCCGCATCCTCGCCGAGGAGTTCCAGCCGGGCCGCACCATGCGCCGGGTGCTGGCCGCCAATTCCGACGTCGTCTCGACGCTTCTTCCGACACAGCCCTCCACCGAGCAGTTCTCGCTCTTCCGCCGCTATCTCGACGACCGCCACCAGCGGGGCGGCATGTCGGACATGTCGGCCCTCGACTATGCGATCATGGTCGAGGACACGCATGTGAACACCCGCATCATCGAGTACCGCAGGCGCGAGCCGGGAACGCTGATCGGGGAGCGCAAGGGCGAACTGCTCGCCGTCGCGCTCACCGACACGATGAGCGACGGCCTTTCGATGGTCTATTCCTTCTTCAACACGCAGCTTGCGAAGCGCTCGCTCGGCACGTTCATGATCCTCGATCACATCAGCCGCACGCAGGCGCTCGGACTGCCGCATGTCTATCTCGGCTACTGGGTGAAGGGCTCGAGCAAGATGGGCTACAAGACCCGCTTCCAGCCGCAGGAGCACCTGACCCCGCGGGGCTGGGAACGTTTCGACCCGGCCTCCGACACCTGAAGGCATGCTCTCCATGAATGATCACAAGAAGGGCCTCGCGCTCACCACCATCGGCGGGCTGGCGCTTTCCTTCGACGTGCCGCTCGTCAAGCTCGGCCAGGGCGAGGCATGGTCGGTCATCGCGCTGCGCAGCGCGACGACCTTCGCCGCCGCCATGGTCCTGTGGCTGCTGCTGCGGGTGCTGACGAAGCGGGCGCCCGTGCTGGTGCCGGGGCGCGCGGGGCTTCTGGCGGGGCTTTGCTACGGCGTCTCGACGATGACCTTCCTCGGCGCGGTCTTCAATACCGCGACCGCCAATGTCGTCTTCATCGTCGCCTTCACCCCGATGTTCGCGGCACTGTTCGGCTGGCTGGCGCTGAGGGAAGTGCCGTCGTTCTCGACGGTCCTGACCATGGCGGCGATGGTTTGCGGCGTCGCGCTGATCGTCGCAGGCGGGCTCGAGGCGGGAGGCCTTCTCGGCGACGGGCTGGCGCTCGTCACCTCCGCGCTCCTTGCAGCCGCCATCACGATCGGCCGCAAGAGCGGCAAGGACATGGGCTTCGTGGCGCTCGCCGCCACCATCCTCCCGGCGCTGGTCGGCTTCGGCTTCGTGGCGCAGCAGGGTTTTTCGGTGGCGGAACCCGCCTGGGTGATCTTCGACGGCGCGGTGATGCTCCCCCTCGCCTTCTGGTGCCTCGCCACCGGCCCCCGCTATCTGAGCGGCCCGGAAGTCGGCATGTTCTACCTGCTGGAGACGATCCTCGCGCCGGTCTGGGTGTGGATCGTCTTTTCTGAGGTGCCCGCAACGCAGGCGCTTGCCGGCGGTGCGATCCTCGTTCTCGCGCTGGTGGCGCATTCGGCCTGGCAGATGCGGCGGCGGGGAAGGCCGGCGCTCGCGGCCGCCGAGTGACGGCCGCGCCCTACCCCTGATCAGCCCGAGAACCTGCCGCTGCGCGGGAAGCCTTTCGGAACGAGACGGCCGGCGGAGGCGCGGTCGCCGAGCCATTCCACCAGTTCCTCCCGGGTCTTGGTGAAGACGCGGCCGGCGGAATCCTCCCAGGTGAGCCCCTGCTCGATCGCGAAGCACTTCACATCCGAAATGCCGCCGTCCTTGTAGCGTTGCAGGCGAACGCCCTTGCCGCGCGTCATCTCCGGCAGCTGCACCAGCGGGAAGACCAGCATCTTGCGGTTCTCGCCGACCACCGCGACGTGATCGCCGACGACCGGCACGACGAGCTTCGCCTCGTCGGGCATGCCGACATTCATGATCTGCTTGCCCTTGCGGGTGTTGGCGACCATCTCGCTTTCGGCGACCACGAAGCCGTTGCCGGCGGTGGAGGCGAGGATCAGCTTGCGCGACGGATCGTGGACGAAGGCGGTCAGGATGTCCTGGTCGTTTTCCATGTCCACCATGATGCGGACCGGTTCACCATGGCCGCGGCCGCCCGGCAGCTTGTCGGCGCCAAGCGTATAGGCCTTGCCGCCGGTCGTCACCAGCAGCAGCTTGTCGGTCGTCTGCGCCGGGAAGGCGAGCTTGAGCGCGTCGCCTTCCTTGAAGGTCAGCGACGAGGTGTCGGCGATATGCCCCTTCAGCGCGCGGATCCAGCCCTTCTGCGAGATGACGACGGTGACCGGCTCCTTCTCGATCATGGCCTGCTGGATCGCCTCGACGTCGGCGTCCGGCGCCTCGGCGAACTGCGTGCGGCGGCGGCCGAGCTCGGTTGCCTTGGCGAACTTCTTCTTGACCTCCTGGACTTCCCAGGAGACCGCCTGCCAGAGTTTCTCGTCGGAGGCGAGCAACGCCTCGATCTCCGCCTTCTCGGCGGTGAGTTCATCGAATTCCTTGCGGATCTCGAATTCCTCGAGCTTGCGCAGGTTGCGCAGCCGCATGTTGAGGATGGCTTCGGCCTGGATGTCGGTGAGATCCCACTTGGCGATCATCACCGGCTTCGGCTCGTCTTCCTCGCGGATGATGCGGATCACCTCGTCGAGGTTGAGATAGGCAATGAGAAGGCCGCCGAGGATCTCCAGCCGCCGGTCGATGGCGGCCAGGCGGAACTTCGAGCGCCGGATCAGGACCGTCTTGCGGTGATCGAGCCACTCGAGCAGGACCTCGTTGATCGCCATGACCCGGGGCACCTTGCCCATGGACAGGACGTTCATGTTGAGCGGGAAGCGGTTTTCGAGGTCGGTCAGCCGGAACAGCGATTCCATCAGCAGCGTCGCATCGACCGTGCGGCTCTTCGGCACGAGCACGATGCGGACGTCCTCGGCGGACTCGTCCCGGACGTCTTCCAGCAGCGGCAGCTTGCGGGCGATGAGCAGTTCGGCGATCTTCTCGATCAGCCGCGATTTCTGCACCTGGTAGGGGATCTCGGTGACGATGATCTGGTAGCCGCCGCGGCCGAGGTCCTCGGTCTCCCACTTGGCGCGCACGCGGAAGCCGCCGCGCCCGGTCCTGTAGGACTCGATGATGGACTCGCGACTGTCGATGATGATGCCGCCGGTCGGCATGTCCGGTCCGGGGATGAACTCGACGAGCTTCTCGATCGAGGCGTCCGGATGCTTGATCAGATGGAGCGCGGCGTCGCAGAGTTCGTGGACGTTGTGCGGCGGGATGGAGGTCGCCATGCCCACCGCGATGCCGGATGCACCGTTGGCGAGAAGGTTCGGGAAGGCGGCCGGCAGGACGATCGGCTCCTCGTCCTCCTCGTTATAGGTCGGGCGGAAGTCGACGGCGTCCTGGTCGATGCCTTCGAGGAGGAGCGCCGCGACATCCGTCATGCGCGCTTCGGTGTACCGGTAGGCGGCCGCGCTGTCGCCGTCGATATTGCCGAAGTTGCCCTGCCCGTCGACGACCGGATAGCGCTGCGAGAAATCCTGCGCCAGCCGCACCAGCGCGTCATAGACGGACTGGTCGCCGTGCGGGTGGAACTTACCAATCACGTCGCCGACGATGCGGGCGCACTTCTTGAACGCCGAATTGGGACGGATGCCCATTTCGCTCATGGCATGGATGATGCGGCGGTGCACCGGCTTCAGGCCGTCACGGACGTCCGGAAGCGCGCGATGCATGATCGTCGACAAGGCATAGGCGAGATAGCGCTCTTCAAGCGCCGCCTTCAGGTCGACCGGAAGGATGTGATCGCCGCCCTCGCCGTCGGACGGCGGTGTAAGATTTTGTCCCATGCGGCCTTGACTAGCGGAAAGCCTGATTCCCGGCAAGAAAATCAGGGCATGCGCCTGTGGATGACGCAACGGGCGTCGCCCCTTCCGGTTTCCCGGCCGGATGGCGGCGGCCAACAAAAGCGTGGACGTTTTTCCGCCGCCTCGTATAAGTGGCGGACCGGAACAACAGGGCCGCGGCCCACAGGAGGAATGATGATGTCTCTCGCGGGCAGGATGCGGGTTCTGATGGCCGGCGCCGGGCTTCTACTGGGGGCCGGTCCGGCCTTCTCGCTCGACGGCGCCGACCTCGTGGCGAAGCTGAACGCCGCCATGGGAATGTCCGGCACACCGCTCGTCGTCCAGACGATCGACGTGCGCGGATCCACCGTGATCCTCCGCGGGACGACCTACAAGCCCGTCGAAACGGAGCCGGCAATCGAGATCGGCGACATCACCCTCGAAGGCGTCGAGGAAGACAATGGCGGCTACCTGATCGAGAGCATCGCGTTCCCCGACGTTACCGCGACGGAAGACAAGACGACCGTGTCCATCTCCGACCTGACGATGAGCGGCATAACCGTGCCCGCCACGGCGACCGGCGACAGCCTGGACTCCATATTCCTCTACGAGGAAGCCTCCACCGGGCCGATGGTCGTGACGGAGGACGGCAAGACGGTGTTTTCCTTCGCCTCGTCCCACACTGCCACCGACATCGCCGAGGACCGGTCGGCCATCGGATTTGCGCTCGAGGTCGACGGCATCAAGGCGGATCTCGCATCGGTCGACGATACCGAATCCCGCGAAGCGCTCCAGTCGCTCGAGCTCACGACGATCGAGGGCACGATGAGCATGTCGGGAAGCTGGCAGGCCGAGGACGGCGTGGTCGACCTCGAGGAATTCGTCTTCGACTTTGCCAATGTCGGCAAGCTTTCGATGGCGATGAGCTTTTCCGGCTATACGATGGACTTCGTGCGCGCCGCCCAGGACGCCTCCACGGCGATGCAGGCCAATGCCAGCAAGGAGAGCCAGGACGCCGCAAGCCTCGCGATGCTCGGCCTGATGCAGCGGCTGACTTTCAACAGCGCCGAAATCAGTTTCCAGGATGCCGGGATCACCGCCCGCGCACTCGACCATGCGGGCAAGGAACAGGGCGTTTCGGGCCAGGACATGGCGCAGATGCTGAAGGCGATGACGCCGATGGTACTGGCCCAGTACAACGTGCCTAAGCTGCAGAACATGGTGAGCGAGGCGGTCAACATCTACCTCGACAACCCCGGCAACCTGACGATCTCGGCGAAGCCGGCGAACCCCGTTCCCTTCCCGATGATCATGGGCGCCGCCATGGGCGCGCCGAACACGCTGCCGGACGTGCTGGGCGTGACGGTGGAAGCCAACAAGCGGCAATAGAAGCCGGCCAGGCGGCGATCCGGCCGGGCTACCGCGCCGGTCGCCGCGACAGAGGATGGAGATTGCGCAGATGCCCCGTTTTCTCGCCGTCTACACGATGAAGCCGGAGGACCTGGCGGCGTTTCGACGCCTCCCGAAGGCCGAGCAGGATGCCATCGATGCCGTGGGAATTCCGCAGTGGATGGCGTGGGAGGAGCGCAATGGCGC
>JAEZHO010000427.1 GCA_023416545.1 Pseudomonadota bacterium | reverse complement strand
CCGGCGACGCCGCCGAGTACCACCCAGAAAACGAAGCTGGTTACGGAGGCCATGACAATGAAAGCCTGTGCCAATGAGTGCGGAACCGGAGACGCAAAACTTTCCGGCTGAGGCGCGCCCACAAGGTGCGGGGCAACGAGGAATGCGACGGCGAGAATGGCGAGCGGCAACGACTGTTTGAAGACAAGGAGAGCAAGGCCGATGCCGGTGGCGACAGCTGTAGCGCCCCACCACATCTGGCGTAGGCCCAAATCTGCAGCAGGCATAGCCGGGAGTTCGGGCGGAAGGCCAAGACCCGGAGCAAGCGTGAACACGACGAAGCCTGCCAAGCCCCAAAACACGCCCTGGCGCCAGCCGGTCATGCCGCCCTTCAGTTCCGATAGGGCGACGAGCAGCAGCGCGAATCCCATAGCGGTCACAATATTGGCGAATGCCGTATAGGCGGAGCGCTCGAGGCCATCCGCGGGAGCCCAGGCTTCTTCGTCGTGATCGTGCGAGGGAGACGCAGCCGCTGTATCCTGTGCGGCGGCATTATCATGAGAAGCGTGATCGTGAGCCGGCGCAGCGCCCTCGAACGTTTCAGCCTTGAGAATTAGCGGAACGGTGCCGGCATATTGCATGGCGGTCATCGCGAGACCCGCCACGAGTCCTGCGAGCGCGGCGATGAACACAATATTACGAAAGACTGACATCGCGCAAAAATCCTCAGTGGCAGGGGAACCCGAGCGAGTGTCGCACATCATGCGCGGCATTATGGATCGCGTCGATCTGCGATAGTCCGGCGCCGCCAATGACGAAAAGGCCAAGGAAGGCGGCGAAACAAATCTGGATGAAGCGAGAAGATGTTGCCGACGACTGGACTGGCAGCGTTGTCTGATGAGTATTCATGGCTTCTTCCTTTACTTATCCTTTGTCCTACACCCGAGGACTTTGTGGCTGATCGTCTTCCTCAAATTCTCCTAGACGGCTTCGAGCCGGGCCCGGACGGCCTCCATCTGGCGGGCGAGTTCCTCCTCGGTCAGGAGGCCTCGGCTGAGCATGATATGAGCCAATGCCACAAGCTGACGTTCCGGATTCGGAATTTCGCTGTACATTGTCTCAAGCTCATCCTCAGCGTGTCGCCGCTCAAGTGAGTCAAGAGCGCCGCCCGCTGACAGAGCGTCGCAAGTTGCATCAAGGCACACCTTCCATGGCGGCTCTGGATTGGTGACGCACCAACGCGGTGCAAGCTTCTCCCAGGTTTGATCCTCGTTCTGGATGGCCTCCAGCAACCCGATGCGACGAAGGCCGACATACTGCCCTTCGGCCCGATCCGGGATACCGACGTTGCTGCTCATGACGCGGCCTCCCTTGGCCTGCCACCGCTATGGACCGGCCGGCTGGCCTTGTGGATCGGCCGAGGACCGTCCGTTGTCCTGCCGGGCTTCGGCAGGGCAATGCCGATCATGGTGTCGCGGGTGACGATTTCAGCGAGTTGTTCCTCCGTCCAGCCCTCGGTACCCTCGGGCCTTACGGGTAGGACCATGAAGCGGCTCTTTGCGTTAGAGTCCTCCACCCGCAGTTCGACCTCGGGCGGGATGATCAATCCGAACTCCGCAAGCACCTCGCGCGGCCACCGGACGATTCTGCGACGGTAGTTGGGCGCGCGGTACCAATACGGCGAGTGCCCGAGTATCGGCCGCGGATAACATGAGCACAGAGTGCACACGATCACATGATGCAGCGTCGGCGTATCTTCGAGTACGGTCAGGTGCATGTAGTCGCTTGTGGTCCCGAAGCCGGACGGCTCGCTCCAGTCGACGCCGATCTCCTTGCTGGCAGCGAGGGGATCGGCGAATACCCGAGCCTTGTATTCCGGGTCAGTCCAGGCCTTCGCCACCAGTCGCGAGCCTGCGGCCGGCGTTCTCGCGTCGTTCCACTCGGAGAACGCCCGGTGATCTTCGGCGGTGAACAGGCCTTTTTCGATCGCCAACTCACGAACGGCCAGTTCAAGGATTTCGAAGTCGGAGATCTCATCGACCATCGGCGCCGCCGAATGGTCGTGGCCGCCGTCGTCCGAATGGTCATGCCCGTCGTGGTTATGTGGGTTTGCCATTTTCTGCTCCTATCGCTAGGTCCAATCCGCGGTCACTCTGCTGCTTCGAGCCACATGTCCGGATATTCGCTCTGGAGGGTGTCGTTCTCGAACGGGTATTCTGCCCACAAATCCTGCTGCTTGAACCGCACGATGTAGTACTGCTCCTGCGGGGCGTCGTAGCGGTCCCAGGCCTCGTCGGCTGGAACGAGGTCCGGATATGTCAGGGCAGCGATCGTCCCGGTCATGTTCCGGACATACATCTGGGTCCGGGTGTAGAAGATCGCCGGCAGGTCTTTCACCCGCACACGGTCGCCAACCTTGAAGCGACCGGGCTGGACTTCACTGGTGGGTTCCCACGGCGGCTTTGGCCCATAGTTAATGTATCCACCGGAGGTGGACTTGCCGGACGTGGACTTGCCGGTCGCGGTGTGAATCCTGGTCGTATCGCCGTGGTTGATGTTGGACGGAGCGTGACCGGAACGATTTGAATTGACGCCCAGCCTTTGCCTGATCTCCGCAATCTTCCCCTGCAGTTCGAGCAACGAGATATAGTTCTTGTCGACAAGCATTTTCGCAGCGCCCCAGATCCAGCGAGCGTTGTAGGGGAAGGTGTAATAGAGGGTCAGGCCGATATCGTTGGCATAGCGGCGGCGCCTTTCTTCGGCGTTCCACATGCCCCTGAAGCCGAGGACCTCGCAGGTGATGTAGACGTTGTTCTCCCACTCCTCGTCCTCTTTCTCCTCGAAGATCTGAGGCGCGTAGGGTTGACCTCCGACGTCATGTGTCGGCCAAATGAGGGCTTCATACCGGATATGCGGGACCTCGTAGGGCCAGTCCTGCTCTTGATGGATCGCCGGCATCAGATGGGAACCGGCTGCGTAGATCCGGCGTGTTTCCTTCGGTGATGGCATCGCGCAATCTCCTTTGTTCGCGGTATCGAGAGGGAGTCTCCGCATCACCCACGACATGGTTTCCGCCCTGCTCGGTGCAGTCCGAACGGTTCTACAGCAGGAGGAGGGAGGCGGCGTTGCGTGTGATCAATTTCAGTAGGAAATGAACAACTGCAGATCGTGCCGTCCTCGTGCTTACATCCGCATCTCGGACACGAATCTGGGGATTGCCACCATTTCGTCATCCCCTGTTCATGCGACTCGGATGGATTGCGGGGACGGAGGTGACCTATGGGACCTATCCTATCACAACAGCAATGCGGCGAGTGCCAAGAGAGCAAGGGAGCGGGTGCAACGCCAGGGATTTACCATGAACGGCAAAAAGATCTGGAGCGAAGAGGAGGACAGCCTGCTGCGATCCCACTACCCGAATTATTGTGCTATAACCAAGGCGCTACCCACAGGACCCTTGCTGCTTGCAAAGGGCGCGCCAAAACCCTTCGAGTCGCCACTCCAGGGCCTCCCTTAACAGCGAGGGAGTTATCTGTGGTGCGCCGCCTTTATCCTGCAGGGGAGCGAGGCGAGTTACTTGCGGCCTTGCCTGGCCGCAAGTGGCATCAGATTGCGGACTTTGCTAGGCGGCACGGAATCCATCGATCCCCGGAGGTCTTTTAAGCCGACCGGAATTCCGGTCTTGGATCAGATTAGAGCGAGGAGTCAGAGTGTTTCCATCGCAACTGAAAACACTTCTCTTTTGGCCTTCATGTTGCAGTCATGTTGCGTTGATTGCGAATAGTGCCTGCTCCGCAGCGGCCAGCTCCGCACCTTCATCCGTCGAAGGAAGAAACAGATCGTGTCCCATGGAGTGGTGTAGCTTCGGCGGTCGCCGTGCCTTCCGGACAGAGCCGGGAATGGATCAGCTTGCAGCTGGCAGGCTGATGAGCGGATCATCGCGCATCGTGGCGATTGTCTCAAGTGTCATGTAGCGGGACCGCTGGACGGCCCATTCGTCGTTCTGTTCGAGCAGCAGCGCACCGACCAGGCGCACGATGGCGTCGTCGTTTGGAAAGATGTCGACGACCTCTGTGCGCCGCTTGATCTCACCGTTCAATCGCTCAATCGGGTTTGTCGAGTGGAGTTTGGCCAATGCTGCTTGGGAAAGGTCATGTAGGCGAGCACGTCCTGCTCAGCGCTGTCCATGAGACTGGCGAGCTTCGCCACCTTTGGCCTGATCTGGTCGGCGACGTTGCGCCACTGGGTGCTTGCGGCCTGCGGTGTGTCCTGAGCAAAAGCCGTGGCGATGAAGGCAGAGACAACACGGCGTCCGCTCTTCCCGGCATGGGCCAGCGCGTTGCGCATGAAGTGAACACGGCATCTCTGCCAGGTGGCGGAGAGCACTTTCGACACGGCTGCCTTGATCCCCTCATGGGCATCAGACACGACGAGCTTGACGCCGCGCAGGCCTCGCCTGGTCAGCTTACGCAGAAACTCTGTCCAGATCGCCTCCGCCTCGGAAGTGCCGATCTCCATGCCGAGCACTTCGCGTCGGCCGTCGGTGTTGACGCCCACCGCGATGATGACCGCAACAGAGACGATGCGCCCGCCGCGCCGGACCTTGAGATAGGTCGCATCGATCCAGAGATAGGGCCATTCCCCTTCGATGGGCCTGTCGAGGAAGGCCTTTACCTTGTCATCGATCTCCTCTCAGAGCCGGGACACCTGGCTCTTGGAGATGCCCGACATGCCCATGGCCTTGACCAGGTCATCGACAGAGCGAGTCGAGACACCCTGGATATAGGCCTCCTGGATCACGGCTGTCAGGGCCTTCTCCGCCATGCGGCGTGGTTCGAGAAAGCTCGGGAAATAGCTGCCTGTGCGAAGCTTCGGAATGCGCAGCTCGACGGTGCCCGCCCGCGTCTCCCAGTCCCGATCGCGGTAGCCGTTACGCTGGGCCAGTCGGAAGCTATTCTTCTCGCCATAGCCCGCGCCGGTCTTCCTGCCGACCTCTAGCGCCATCAGCTTCTCGGCGGCAAAGCCGATCATCTCCCGGAGCAAATCGGCGTCGGCGCTCTTCTCAACGAGCGAGCGCAAGTTCATCAT
>JAEZHO010000401.1 GCA_023416545.1 Pseudomonadota bacterium | reverse complement strand
GTCAGCATTTTCAGGAGCGTGGTCTTGCCGGCGCCGTTCGGGCCGACGAGGCCTATCCTGTCGCCACGGTGCACGCGGATCGAGAAGGGAGCGACGATGACGCGTTCCCCGTAGAGCTTGGTAATGGTCTCCGCCTCGATCACCAGCTTGCCGGATTCCCGGCCTTCCGATGCGGCCGCCTGCACCGTCCCCTGCGGACCCTTGTGGCCGCGGTAGGTCGCGCGCATGGTCTGCAGTTCACCAAGGCGGCGCATGTTGCGCTTGCGCCTCGCCGTCACGCCGTAGCGCAGCCAGTGCTCCTCGCGCTCGATCGCCTTGCCGAGCTTGTGCTGCTCCAGTTCCTCCGCCGCCAGCACCTCGTCGCGCCAGGCTTCAAAATGGGAAAAGCCGCGGTCGAGACGCCGGGAGGTGCCGCGATCTAGCCAGACGGTCGCCGTCGAGACCTTCTCCAGGAAACGCCGGTCGTGCGAGATCAGCACGAGGGCGCTTCGCGTCTTCCGGAGCTCGTCCTCCAGCCATTCGATCGTCGGCAGGTCCAGGTGGTTGGTCGGCTCGTCGAGCATGAGGATGTCGGGCTCGGGCGCCATGACGCGGGCAAGCGCCGCGCGCCGGGCTTCGCCGCCCGAGAGGCGCGCCAGGTCCTCCTCCCCGGTGAGGCCGAGATGTTCCAGGAGGTAGGTGACGCGGTAGGGATCGTCGCCGGGCCCGAGGCCTGCTTCCGCATAAGCCTGGACCGTTCGATAGCCCTGGAAGTCCGGTGCCTGCTCGAGGTACCGGATCGTCGCCCCCGGATGGCGGAATACTTCGCCCGATTGCGGCTCGACCATGCCGGCGGCGATCTTCATCAGCGTGGACTTGCCGGATCCGTTACGGCCGACGAGGCAGATGCGGTCGCCCGGTTCCACCTGCAGGCTCGCGCCGGCCAAAAGGGGCGTGCCCCCGAAGCTCAGGAAGATATCGTCGAGTTTGAGGATGGGAGGCGCCATGGGTCAGGCTCCACTGAGGTCATAGGGGCGGGCGAGGATCATTGCCTTGCCGCGTTGAAGGGCGAAGGTGACGGGACCCTCGGCCACATTTGAAATCGTCCGGGACGAGCCGAAGGGCAGGGAGAAACTCTCCAGCGGGTAGCGGGCGTTGACGATATCGAGACCCTCCAGGTCGGAGAGACCGATCACCGAGAACAAGGAACCAGCCGGCAGGTCGATCGCGACGCGTCCCGGAAGCAGGGGCACGGCTTCTTCGGTGCCGGAGGTCAGCAGCACGTCGATGCCCCGCTCGGCAAGGCTCAGGGCATGGACGACATGCTGCAGGGCATGGTCGCTTCGCTCGCCGCCGAGGGCGCCCGCAAGCACAAGGCGTCCCGCTCCCCGCTCGATTGCCTCGGCCGTCGCGATCTCTCCGTCGGTTTCGTTCTTGGCTGACGGATACGGGTGGCGCGGGACGTCCGGGAACGCCTTCATCAGGGTGGGCTCCGTGGAGTCGAAATCGCCGACCCAAAGTTCCGGCTCGATCCCGAGTGTCGCGGCATGACGCATGCCCCCGTCGGCGGCGATGAAGCGGCTTCCTTCGAGCGCCCGTCGCAACCGGTCGGTGAGCGTAAGCTCGCCTCCGAGCAGGATCGTGAACGTGGACTTGGTCATTGGTGAAGCCCATAGCCCAAACGGGCCGGCGAGGGAAAGCGACTTGCATGGCATTCGCCGAGCTTTTAGGTTGCGGCCACAATCCGAACAGGTCCATTCATGCAGTTCCAGGGTACCGCCGACTATATCGCCGACACCGACCTGATGGTCGCCGTCAACGCCGCGATCCGTCTCGAACGGCCGCTCCTGGTCAAGGGCGAGCCGGGGACGGGCAAGACGGAACTGGCCAGGCAGATCGCCGCTGCCCTCGTCTCGACCTCATCGAGTGGAACGTCAAGTCGACAACCAAGGCGCAGCAGGGCCTTTACGAATACGACGCCGTCTCGCGCCTGCGCGACAGCCAGCTCGGCGACGAGCGCGTCAACGACGTGGCAAACTACATCCGGCAGGGGAAATTGTGGCAGGCCTTTTCGGCGCCCCGGAAGACCGTCCTGCTGATCGACGAGATCGACAAGGCCGACATCGAGTTTCCGAACGACCTCCTGCAGGAACTCGACCGGATGGAATTCCACGTCTACGAGACCGGCGAGACGGTGAAGGCGAGGCAGCGTCCGATCGTCATCATCACGTCCAACAACGAAAAGGAACTTCCCGACGCCTTCCTGCGCCGGTGTTTCTTCCATTACATCCGCTTTCCCGATGCCGAGACGCTCGCCCGTATCGTCGAGGTGCACTATCCGGGCATCAAGCAGGAACTCGTCCGCAACGCGCTGGCGCAGTTCTACCAGATCAGGGACGTGCCGGGCCTGCGCAAGAAGCCGTCCACGTCGGAGGCCCTCGACTGGATCCGGCTGCTGGTATCCGACGATATCGACCCGGCGGACCTGCGCGCCGACGTCAAGACGATCCTGCCGCGGCTGCACGGGGCGCTTTTGAAGAACGAGCAGGACGTCCACCTGTTCGAACGCCTGGCCTTCATGGCGCGGCGGGAGCGGTGACGCTCCGTACCCGCCGGCCGGAATTGACCTGCGGGGAAGAAGAGCCTATCTAAATCTCACTTCGTGGTGATTTGGCCGGCCGGCTTGCAGCCACGTTAAACAAGTCGCTAAAGGGCCGCGCGAAGTTCACTTTGACGCGCCGGTTGCGATTTGTCGCCGCCGGCTTTTTGTTTTGTGAGTGTGCGATGCCGATCAAGATTCCCGATACGCTGCCTGCATTCGGAACCCTCGTGCAGGAGGGTGTGCGGGTGATGACCGAGACGGTCGCCGTGCGTCAGGATATCCGCCCCCTGCAGATCGGGCTGCTCAATCTCATGCCGAACAAGATCCGGACCGAGATGCAGATGGCGCGGCTCGTCGGGGCTACGCCTCTGCAGGTGGAGTTGTCGCTGGTGCGGGTCGGAGGTCACAAGGCCAAGAACACGTCCGAGGACCATCTGCTCGCCTTCTACAACACCTGGGACGAGATCAAGCATCGCAAGTTCGACGGCTTCATCATCACCGGCGCGCCCGTCGAGACGCTGCCCTTCGAGAGCGTCACCTACTGGGAGGAAATGCAGCAGATCCTCGACTGGACGACGACCAACGTGCATTCGACGATGAATGTCTGCTGGGGCGCGATGGCGGCGATCTACCATTTCCATGGCGTGCCCAAGAAGGAACTGCCGGAAAAGGCGTTCGGCGTCTATCGCCACCGCAATCTCAGCCCGTCTTCCGTCTACCTGACCGGCTTCTCGGACGACTTCCAGGTGCCGGTCTCACGGTGGACGGAGGTTCGACGCGAGGATATCGAGAAGGTCCCCGACCTCAGGATCCTGATGGAATCCGACGAGATGGGCGTCTGTCTCGTCGAGGAGGAAAAGGGCCGCCGCCTCTACATGTTCAATCATGTGGAGTATGATTCCACTTCGCTGGCCGAGGAGTACTTCCGCGACGTCGATGCCGGAGTGCCGATCAAGATGCCGCACAACTATTTCCCGCACAACGACGTGACCCTGCCGCCGCAGAACCGCTGGCGCAGCCACGCGCATCTCCTGTTCGGGAACTGGATCAACGAGATCTACCAGACGACCGAGTACGACCTGGAGCGCATCGGGACCAAGTAGAATGCTGCTTTCCTTTTTCCTTCAGCTCAAGGCAGAAAGGGTTCCCGTCACGCTACGGGAATATCTCACCCTCCTCGAGGGGATGAAGCAGCAGCTTGCGGATTTCGACGTCGATGCCTTCTATTACCTCGCGCGGACATGCCTGGTGAAGGACGAGCGCCACATCGACCGGTTCGACAGGGTCTTCGGCTCGCATTTTCGCGGGCTGGAGGCGGTTTCGGGAGAGGCCGGGGCCGAGGTGGTCGAGCTTCCGGACGAGTGGCTGCGCAGGCTGGCGGCAAAGCACCTGACGGAGGAGGAAAAGCGGCTCGTCGAGGCGCTCGGCGGCTTCGAGGCATTGATGGAAACGCTCCGCAAACGCCTCGAAGAGCAGAAGGGACGCCATCAGGGAGGCTCGAAGTGGATCGGCACGGCCGGAACCTCTCCGTTCGGCGCTTACGGCTACAACCCGGAGGGGGTGCGCATCGGCCAGGAAGGATCACGGCATCGCCGGGCCGTGAAGGTCTGGGACAGGCGTGAATTCTCCGACCTCGACGACCGCGTGGAACTCGGCACCCGCACTATCAAGATCGCCCTGCGCAGGCTGCGGCGGTGGGTGCGCGAGGGCGCGGCGGACGAGTTCGACCTGCCGGGCACGATCCGCTCCACGGCCGAACACGGCTATCTCGATGTGCAAACCCGGCCGGAACGCCGCAATGCCGTAAAGCTGCTGATGTTCTTCGATGTCGGCGGCTCCATGGACGATCACGTGCGGGACGTCGAGGAACTGTTCTCCGCCGTCCGCAGCGAATTCCGGCATCTCGAGCATTTCTACTTCCACAACTGCCTCTACGAGAGCGTATGGAAGAACAACGGCCGCCGTTCGGAAAGAGTGCCGACGGAGGCGATCATCAACGGGT
>JAEZHO010000436.1 GCA_023416545.1 Pseudomonadota bacterium | reverse complement strand
TGGTGCTGGGCGGGACGGCAGCCATGCTGGCTTCCGGCCGGTTTGCCCTGGCCGATCAATGGCCGAGCAAATCAGCCGTCGTGATATCCGCATATCCGCCGGGCGGGACGAGCGACATCATTACGCGGCTGGTGGCCGACCTGCTGACGGCAAAATTCAGCCAGCAGTTCGTCGTCGAGAACCTCGCCGGTGCCGCGGGTGCACTGGCGGGCGGTCGGCTCGCCCGGTCGGCGCCGGACGGCTATACCATCATGGTGAGCGGCAGCGCGCCGATCGCCGCCAACAAGGTCGTCCAGAAGAACCTCGCCTATGATCCGCAGGTGGACTTTACCCCGATCACGATCATCGCCCAGAGCCCGGCACTCCTGACCGCCAGCGCGTCTGCCCCTGCCGGTACGTTGCAGGAGCTTGTCGCCTATGCCAGGGCCAATCCCGGCAAGGTTAATATCGGCAATCCCGGTGCCGGGACCAAGGGCCATATAGCGGCGGCGATCATCGGCCAGATGGCCGGCGTGGAGATCAACCACATTCCCTACAAGGGATCGCCGCCCTTGCTCGCCGACCTTCTCGGGGGCCACATCGACTTCGCCCTCGATGCACCGTCGAACTACCTGCCGCATGTGCGGGAGGGGAAGGTCCGGGCACTTGCCGTCACCTCGGCCGAGCGCGCGTCGGAACTTCCGAACGTGCCGACGGTCGGGGAGCAGGGCTTCAAGGATTACGAGCAGACGCTCTGGTTCGGCGTGGTCGGTCCGAAGGACTTGCCGGCGGAGATCGTGAGCGCGATCAATGGCGCCATCAAGGAATGGGCCGAGACCCCGGCGGCCAAGGAGAAGCTCGCAACGCTCGGCCTGACGCCCGTCGTCAATTCCCCGCAGGAGATGAGCGAGGCGATACAGCGCGAGATCGACGCTATTCGTCCGCTGGTCGATGCAGGGCTCGTCCTGCCCACCTGAACGATCGCGCCCGGGGTTCGTCCGCTGGACGCGCGCCCCGGGCCGCCGTTGCCGATGAGGATGCCCGGGAGAGTTCCTCCCGGGCATCGCCGATTCAATCCTGCTGCGGTCTCATCGGATAATCGGCCTCGTTGAGGACCCAGCCGGGCTTCAGCGAGAAATCCAGTCGGGGCGGCGCGAAGATATCCACGAGCTGGTTCACGCCGCTTCCCTCCGCCGTGGTCGTGTGGATTGAGGGCGGCGGGATCACGCAGATCGACGGAGACTCGCAATAGAGATGTTCGTCCTCGCGCCAGACATTCATGTTGGTGGTCCAGGGCCAGCGCAGGTGGTGCGTGAAGGCGCCGCTCAGTGCCAGCGAGCACTGCTCGAAGTCGTCATGATGATGCGGCGAGACCTTATCCCGCTCACGGGGTCCGATCCGGGGATTGAGGTAGTTGATCATGAAGGTCGTGCAACGATAGATCCGCCCGAAACGCGACGGATCGTCCGGCACGTCGAGCGTGTACCACCTGAGCTTCAACCCGCCCGGCGGCTCCGGCCAGGGTTCGAAGGGCGTCACATTGGGATGAGGCTCGCTGTACGACGCTGCATTGGAGGCGGCGGCGGCCATGTCGGCAGATTTCGGAGTGAAAAGCCGGATGATCGGCCCCGGGGCCAGCATTCGGATCGTGCTCTCGCCCGGCGGCACGAAGGCGACCGAGTAACCGGGGACGGTGGTGGTTCCCTCCGCCGTGGTGATCTCGACCGACGTGTCCTTCTCGGGGAGGATGACGGCATACTCGTCAGGCTGGCCGCTCCGCGAGAAAAGGCCGCCCTCCGCGCCGCGGCTGTAGGCCACCACGAAGCTCCCGCCCCGGCTGATCCAGGTGTCTCCGTGGTCGTCTGAAACCTGTGGCTCGGTGCCATAGAAGAGGCACAACTGCGAGCCGAAGAATTTGTCGTGCGTCTTGCCTGCCTTCGGCTTTTCGGTCGCGGCAAGGGCGGATCGCGGGTCGCTCTGGATGTACATGCTGGGGCTCCAGTTATCGTTGAGGATGATGCGGGACCGCGGTTGGTTTCGGGCGAGCCCGGCCTGTCGGTCCGCCGGTCAAGCCGCCTTGGGCAGCTGCCTCTTCAGGCCGAGGATCTCGCGGGTTTCCGCCGGCGTGGCGATCGAGCCCCCAAGGTCCTTGACGATCCGGGCGGCCTTGCGGACGAGTTCTGCATTGCCTTTGGCAAGTACGCCTTTTTCGAGATAGATGTTGTCCTCCAGCCCGACCCGGACGTGGCCTCCGAGCAGGAAGGCCTGCGCCAGCATGGGGAATTCCCAGCGGCCGATGCCGAAGGCGGCCCAGTGGGAGCCGGCAGGCAGAAGCGATTTCATGTAGGCCAGCGTCTCCGTCGTCGCGATCGCGCCGTTGCGCACGCCGAGCACGATCTGGAAGAGGGCAGGGGCGTCGAGCCGACCTTCATGGATGAACTGGGTTGCGAGCTGTATGTCGCCGCTGTCGAAGACTTCCAGTTCCGGCCGGACGCCGGCATCGCGTATGATCTCGGCCATGATGGCAAGGTTGCGGGGCGTGTTGATCACGACGGAATTGCCCGAATACATCGTGTTAAAGTCAAGGCTGCAGAGTTCCGGGCGCAGTGCCAGTATGTGCTCTACCCGCCGTTCCGGCACCATGAGCGTGGTGCCGGGAGCGGCGACCGCCGGATCGGCTTCGCTCGGAACGTATCTCTGTCCCGGACCGGTCGTGAGGTTGATGATGACGTCCTCGTCGGCCGCGCGGAGCCGATCGACCACCTCGCGGTAATGCTGCATTTCCATGCTCGGACGGCCGTCCGGGTGCCGAACGTGAATATGAACGATGGCGGCCCCGGC
>JAEZHO010000418.1 GCA_023416545.1 Pseudomonadota bacterium | reverse complement strand
GGCAGCTTGCGGTCCGAGATGTAGCGGGCCGACAGTTCCACGGCGGACTTGATGGCCTCGTTCGTGTAGCGGAGCTTGTGGTACTCCTCGAAATAGGGCTTCAGCCCCTTCATGATCTCGATCGCATCGTCGACCGAAGGCTCGTTGACGTCGATCTTCTGGAACCGGCGGACAAGCGCCCGGTCCTTCTCGAAGAACTGCCGGTATTCCTTGTAGGTCGTCGAACCGATGCAGCGGATCGCGCCGGAGGAGAGCGCCGGCTTCAGGAGGTTGGATGCATCCATCGCGCCGCCCGACGTCGCACCCGCACCGATGACGGTGTGGATCTCGTCGATGAACAGCACCGCGCCCGGATATTCCTCGAGCTCCTTCACCACCTGCTTCAGCCGCTCCTCGAAATCGCCGCGATAGCGAGTACCGGCGAGCAGCGTGCCCATGTCGAGCGAGAAGATCGTCGCGTCCGCGAGCGCCTCGGGCACCTTGCCCTCGACGATCCGCTTGGCGAGGCCCTCGGCGATCGCCGTCTTGCCGACGCCGGGATCGCCCACGTAGAGCGGATTGTTCTTCGACCGGCGGCAGAGCACCTGGATGGTCCGATTGACTTCGGAATGGCGACCGATCAGCGGATCGATGCGGCCGTCCCTGGCCTTCTCGTTGAGGTTGACGCAATAGGCCTTCAGCGCCTCTGCCGGCTTCTTGCCGGTACCGTCGTCCTGCTCGCGGGAGGGCTTGGCATCCGCATCGCTTTCCTCCGCACCGCGGGGCGGACGCACCGTGGAGGACCCGGGTCGCTTGCCGATGCCGTGGGAGATGTAGTTGACGGCATCATAGCGCGTCATCTCCTGCTCCTGCAGGAAGAAGGCCGCATGGCTCTCGCGCTCGGCGAAGATCGCCACGAGCACATTGGCGCCCGTGACCTCTTCCCGCCCGGAGGACTGGACATGGATCACCGCGCGCTGGATCACGCGCTGGAAGCCGGAGGTCGGCTTTGAATCCTCGTCGTAACCGGTGACGAGGTTGGCAAGCTCGTTGTCGACATAGTCGGTCACGGTCTTGCGCAGGGCATCGAGGTTGACGTTACAAGCACCCATGACCGCTGCTGCATCGGCATCGTCGATCAATGCCAGAAGCAGGTGCTCGAGCGTGGCATATTCATGATGCCGCTCGTTCGCGTAGGTCAGTGCCTGGTGTAGCGCCTTTTCAAGACTAGGCGAAAAAGTTGGCACGTGGGCTCCTCACTTCTTTTCCATCACGCACTGGAGCGGGTGCTGGTGCTGGCGGGCAAAGTCCATGACCTGGCTCACCTTCGTCTCCGCAACCTCGTACGTAAAGATCCCGCATTCCCCCACGCCATGGTTATGAACGTGGAGCATGATCCGCGTGGCTGCTTCGCGATCCTTCTGGAAGAAGCGCTCCAGAATGTGGATGACGAACTCCATCGGGGTGTAGTCATCATTCAACAGCAGTACGCGGTACAGATTTGGTTTCTTCGTTTTCGGCTTCGTGCGGGTGATGACGGACGTGCCGCGATTAGCGTTGTCTCCGTCGCCGCTTTTTTCGTTTTGCATCAAGATCGGCCGTGCGATCATCTTCATTCATTCCCCAGGCATCCGACGAACGCGGTCGGCTCGAACGGCGGGCATCACATCGGTACTAACTTAGTTCATTGGGCCGGGATTTTAAGCCCCCCTCGCCGCCGCGCAATCACTATTCCGTCCGGCAACCGCTTCATCTGCCTATTCTTGCGAAGCTTGAATCGAAAGGCCGGCGACAGTTGCGCCGCCGGCCTCCGAAATCCTGTCCGATCCGGCTGGGGTCAGGCGGCATCCGCCGCAACGACCGCGGTCGAAAGAGCGGCCGTTGGCTGCGGCTGGGACTTGTAGGCGGACTTGGCAAGCTGGGAGTAGAGCTCGCCCAGCTTGCTCGCCTCGGCGACGAAGCTGTCGTAGGACGACCTCACGTAACCGGCCTGGATCTGGTAGGCTTCTTCCATGCCGCGCGCCGACATCAGCGCTTCCATGAACGCATTCATGTCATCGTAGGACCGGCGGGAATATTCGCTCGCCTCGGTCGCGATGACCTGAAAGCTCCTCACCATGCCGGAATAGCTCTTCAGCATCTCCTCCATGGTCTCCATGCTCTTCTTGCTGGCATTGTCGAAATTGAACATAGCGGTGCCCCTGGTTCATTCGCACCTGCTCATAGAATGGCGGGCGGATCGATGAGTCAAGGGACTATTGTGCAGTGCACAAAGTATACCGTAACTGCGATCGGCCTAGAGGTCGACGTCGAGGATTGCCATGGAGAAGTTGTACGAGCGGTCGCCGTCTTCATCGTCCACGTAGACGACCCCGAGGAACTCATCGCCGAGATAGACTTCGGCGGAATCGTCTTTCCTCGGCCGAGCCTTCACGACCATCTGCGGATTGAACATCCGCTTGAAATAGCCGTCGAGCTTCTTGATTTCGTCAGGTTTCACGATGTCTTCTCCGTACGCGGTTCGGTTCGCCGCGCTTTTGCCATGCCATCAAGGGCAAAGTAAAGGCGGGCGCCGGCTCGCCGCCGCTTTTCCCCGGCCCAGCCGGCGGCAGCGCGCCTTCGTCCGCTCAATCTTCGGCCGCTCAATCTTCGGAGGTCAGCAACTGGTCCATCAGCCGCGCCGGCTCGGAGCAGCCGGCCTCGCCGACCACCTTCGCGGGAACGCCGGCAACCGTCTTGTTGGAGGGAACCGACTTGAGCACCACGGACCCGGCGGCAACGCGCGAGCATGAACCGATATCGATGTTGCCGAGGATCTTTGCCCCCGCGCCGATCAGCACGCCGTTGCCGATCTTCGGGTGCCTGTCGGCGCCCTCCTTGCCGGTTCCGCCGAGGGTGACGCCGTGCAGGATCGAGACGTTGTCACCGATGACGGCCGTCTCTCCCACCACGAGCCCCGTCGCGTGGTCGAGGAAGATGCCCCTGCCGATCCGCGCGGCCGGGTTGATGTCGGTCTGGAAGACGCTGGAGGCCCGGCTCTGGAGATAGAGCGCGAAGTCGCGGCGACCGCGGTCGAGCAGCCAGTGCGCCAGCCGATGGGTCTGGATCGCGTGGAAGCCCTTGAAATAGAGCACCGGCTCAAGGAACCGCAGGCAGGCTGGATCGCGGTCGTAGACGGCCTGGATGTCTACCCTGAGGACGCTGCCCCATTCGGGCCAGTCGGCCAGCATCTCCGCAAAGGTCTGGCGCAGGAGCACTGCCTGCATGTCCGCATGGTCGAGACGCTCGCAGATCCGGTGGATGACGCAGTCCTCGAGCGAGGCATGGTTGAGGACCGTCGAGTACAGGAAAGCGGCGAGGAGCGGATCCCGGTCCGCGGCAGCCTTCGCCTCCTGGCGCATCGTGTCCCAGATCGGGTCCACCGTCGCGACAGGTTCGTTGGGACGGATCTCGGTTCTTGCGGCCATGGCCGTCTCCTCGTTTCTCTAGCCGTCGATTATATAGAAAGAACTTTACAGGAAGACCAACGGTGGCGAAATCGCATTTCGTTGATGCCTGGGTTCAATCACGGTGAATGTCGATCAGAACTGGGAATAGAAATCCAGCACCGCCTTCTTGAAGACCCTGTCACCGACCGCCAGCATGTGGTCGCGACCGGGGATGTCGAGCGCCGTCGCGTTCGGCATCAGCGCCGCGAGTTTCTGTGGCGATCCGGCGATGTCGTCCCTGGTCCCGACGCCGATCAGAGTCGGAGCGTTGATCCGCCCCATGTCGGCTTCGGCCACGAGATCGCGGGAGCCTCGAATGCAGGCCGCCAGCGCCTCGCGATCGCTCTTCGTCTGCTCCGCAAAGGCACGGAACATCCTGCCGCGTTCGTGTTCGACGTCCTCGAGAGACGGCGCCAGCAGCGCGTCGGCGATCGGGTCCCAGTCGCCCACCCCATCCGTCATGCCGCTGCCGAGCCCGCCGAGCACCAGAGAGCGGACGCGGTCCGGATGGGCGAGCGCCAGGAACACAGAAATCCTGGCGCCCATCGAATAGCCCATAACGTGGGCTTCCGGTATGCGCAGGTGGTCGAGGAGCGCCGCCGCGTCCTCGGCCATCACCCACGGACGATAGGCTTCCGGGTCGCGGGGCTTGTCGCTGAGCCCATGCCCCCGGTTATCCATCGCGACCACGCGGTAGCCCGCGTCGCCCAAGGCCTTCACCCAGCCCGGATGAACCCAGTTGACCAGGGCGCTGGAGGCAAACCCGTGGATCAGGAGAACCGGATCCCCCGCCGGGTCTCCCTCGTCGAGGTAATAGAGGTCGAGGCCGTCGTGACGGAAGGAGGAGAAGGACGGAGCATTGAGGTTCATGAAATAGCCTTGGTCATAACCGGACGCATGATCCGCATGTATTCCGACCGGCCCCCGGTTTCTAGCCTCCCGCGGCCCTTTTCCCTCTACACATTCGCAGGCCGGGACTATATGGTCCGCCGCCATCGACAAGCATTCGGAGACGACCATGGCCGGGCACAACATTCCCCATTTCCAGAACGACGGCGGACATCGCGTGATCGAGATCGGCGTCAAGGAATTCATGTGCACCGGCGCGTCCGTGCCCTTCGATCACCCGCACATCTACATCGACATGGGCGATGACAGCGAGAAGGTCTGTTCCTATTGCTCCACTCTTTATCGGTACAACCCGGCGCTGAAACCCGAGCAGACCAACCCTCCGGGCTGCGTCTTCCACGTCAACGCCGCCTGACGCGAAGACGCTGATCCATGGCTGTCGAGAAGGTCGCAGTCGTCGGGGCCGGCGTGGCGGGACTGACCGCTGCGCTTTCCTTCGCGCGACGCGGCATCGCATGCGACATTTTCGAAGAGACGAAAGAACTGCGGGAGGTCGGCGCCGGCCTGCAGATTTCGCCCAACGCCTCGCGTATCCTCCATGAACTCGGCGTCCTTCCGGCCCTTGAGGCCGTCTGGGCCGAACCCGAAAGGATCGCGCTCGTTTCGGGCACGTCGCGTCGCGACCTTGCTCATGTTCCGGTGGGCGAATTCGCCCGCAAGCGCTGGGGCGCCCCCTATGGCGTCCTCCACCGGGCGACGCTCCAGCAGGTCCTCCTTTCGGCGGTTGAGGCCGATCCGCTCTGCAGCCTTCACCTGGGCTCCCCGCAGCGGGGCGACATCGCCGCGAGCATTACGGCCGCCACCGGCAAGTCCTACCCTCTCGTCGTCGGTGCGGACGGCGTCTGGTCGAGGGTCCGCGAGCAGGTGCCGGGAGCGCCGGTCGCAAGCTTTTCCGGGAATGTCGCCTGGCGCTTCACCGTGCCGCACGACGATGTCCCCGACTGGCTCCCCCGCGACCAGGTCACGGCCTTCCTCGGCCCGGCGGCGCATCTCGTCGCCTACCCGCTGAAGGATACCGGCGCGGTAAACCTCGTGGCGATCGCCTCAGGCATATCTTCCGCAAGCGTCTGGGACGCGAAGGCAAGCGACAGCCAGCACCGCATGCTGATGGCGCAACTTCACGGCTGGGACGCGCTTCTCCTTCGCATGCTGGCCTCCGCCGGACGCCCGACGTTCTGGCCGCTTTACCAGGTATCGGCCGGCCGCTGGCAAAACGGCGGCGACATGGTCCTCATCGGCGACGCCGCCCACGCGATGATGCCCTTCGCGGCCCAGGGTGCCGCCATGGCCATCGAGGATGCCTTCGCGCTTTCGGCGCGGGTGTCCGGCACGGCGCCGCTTGCGACGGCGCTCGCGACCTTCGAGGCGGAGCGCGGGGCGAGGATCGCGCGGGTCCGCGCCCGAGGCGAGTTCAACCGCTTCGCCTACCACGCCCGCGGCCCCATCCGCATCGGGCGGGACCTTGTCCTTGCCTTGAAGCCGCCGCGCTCGCTGGCGGCGGAGATGGACTGGCTCTACGGCTACCGGACGCCCTGACTCAGACGGCCGCCGCGGCAGCGAAGCCTGCCTCCAGGTCCTTCTTCAGGTCGGCGACCTCCTCGAGGCCGATCTGCAGCCGGATCACCGGGCCGTCCGTCGGCGCCTTCCGGATCGTGCGGTCCGAGAGGTTGACCGGCACCGCGAGGCTCTCGTAGCCGCCCCACGAATAGCCGAGCCCGAAGAGCTGCAGCGTGTCGAGCATGGCATGCGCCTTTGCGCTGAACCGGCCCGCGTCGTCCACCTTGAGCACGAAGGAAAAGACGCCACTCGCGCCCCTGAAGTCGCGCTTCCAAATCTCGTGGCCCGGAAAGCTCGGCAAGGCCGGATGCAGGACCCTTGCGACGTCGTCCCGGCTCTCAAGCCAGCGGGCGATCTCGAGCGCGCTCTTCTGGTGATGCTCGAGCCGCAGGCCCATCGTCCGCAAGCCGCGCAGGATCTGGTAGGAGTCGTCCGGCGAGCCGCATATCCCCATTGTGATCGCGGCATCCTTCAGCTGTGGCCAATATTTGGCGTTGGCCGACACCGATCCCATGATGATGTCCGAGTGCCCCGAGGGATATTTCGTCGTGGCGTGGATCGAAACGTCGACGCCGAAATCGAGGGGGCGGAAATAGAGGGGCGTCGCCCAGGTATTGTCCATGGTGACCACGCATCCATGGCGATGGGCGGCCTCCGAGATCGCGCGGATGTCCTGCATCTCCATCGTGTTGGAACCCGGGGCCTCCGTATGGACAAGCCTGGTATTCGGCCGGATCAGGGTCTCGATCCCCGCTCCGATCTCCGGGTCGTAATACTCGATTTCCACCCCCAGCCGCTTCAGCATCGTGTTGCAGAAGAGCCGGCAGGGCGCATAGACCGAATCAACGATGAGCGCGTGGTCGCCGGCGGAGAGGAACGCAAGGAACGGCACCGATATCGCCGCCAGCCCCGACGGAACGAGGATGGTCCCGGCCGAACCTTCCAGCTCGTCGAGCGCCTCGCAGAGCGCGTCCGTGGTCGGCGTACCCCTGGTTGCATAGGTGTATTTCTGGGCTCTCGTCTCCATCGTCCGGCAATCCGG
>JAEZHO010000394.1 GCA_023416545.1 Pseudomonadota bacterium | reverse complement strand
ACGTGCCGGGGAGATGCGCCGGTGCGGATGCGGTTGCCGATGGTCTTCACCAGTCCATCATCGAGAACGATCCCCGCTGCGAGACGGACGAAGAGCACGACGCGCACGTCCCCCTCCCAGTCCTGCCCGATGCAGATCGCCTCGGCGACCTCGGGCAGCTGCTCCACCTGGTTGTAGATCTCGGCGGTACCGATCCGCACGCCGCCCGGGTTCAGCGTCGCGTCGGAGCGGCCGTGGATGATGATGCCGTCATGCTCCGTCCACTCGGCGAAGTCGCCGTGGCACCAGACATTGTCGAACCGGTCGAAGTAGGCAGCCCGATACTTTGCGCCTTCGGGATCGTTCCAGAACATGATCGGCATGGAGGGGAACGGCTTCGTGCAGACAAGCTCGCCCTTCTCTCCCCGCACCGGCTGGCCTTCGTCGTTCCAGACATCGACGGCGAGGCCAAGGCCCGGCCCCTGGATCTCTCCGCGCCAGACCGGCTTCAGCGGATTGCCCAGCACGAAGCAGGAGACGATGTCCGTCCCCCCGGAGATGGAGGCAAGATGGATATCCGGCTTGATGCCTTCGTAGACGAAGGAGAAGCCCTCGGGCGAGAGCGGAGATCCGGTGGACGTCATCAGGCGCAGGTGGGGGAGGTCATGGGTTTCGCGCGGGACGAGACCGCTCTTGCGCACCGCGTCGATATACTTGGCCGAGGTGCCGAACACGGCAAAGCGCTCCTCCTGCGCATAGTCGAACAGCACCTTCTCGTCGGGAGCGAAGGGGGAGCCGTCGAACAGGCCGAGCGTCGCCCCGACCGCCAGTCCGGAGACCAGCCAGTTCCACATCATCCAGCCGCAGGTGGTGAAATAGAACAGCCGCTCGCCAACCTCGAGGCTGCAATGCAGCCGATGCTCCTTCAGATGCTGAAGCAGGACGCCGCCCGCGGCATGGACGATGCATTTCGGAACGCCCGTGGTTCCCGAAGAGAACAGGATGTAGAGCGGGTGCGCGAAGGGAAGACGGACATATTCGACCTCGCGCGCATCGAACGGCGCAATGAAATCCGCAAGGGTCCGACCATCGGGAAGCGACGCGGCAAGCGCCGGAGCGTCGCCGGCATAGGGGACCACCAGCACCGGAACCGCGAGCGCGTCGGCGACCTCCCGCACCTTATGGGAAACGTCCTGAAGCTTGCCGTTGTACCAGTAGCCGTCGCATGTGATGAAGAGCCTGGGCGTGATCTGGCCGAAACGGTCGAGCACGCCCTGCGTGCCGAAATCGGGCGAACAGGACGACCAGACGGCGCCGATCGAGGTCGCGGCCAGCATCAGCGCGACAGTCTCGGGCATGTTCGGCATCATCGCGGCGACGCGATCGCCCTTCTCGATGCCGGCGGCCCGCATCGCCTGCTGGAGGCGGGAGACCTCGGCATGCAGGCGATCCCAGGACCACGTGTCGCGTACCTTGTCTTCGCCCCGGAAGATGATGGCTTCGCCGGCGCCCCGTTGGGAGAGAAGATTTTCCGCGAAGTTCAACCGGGCGTCCGGGAAGAACCGCGCACCGAGCATGTCGGCGCCATTCACCAGGACGCGAGAACCAGGCTCTCCCTTGACGCCGCAGAACTGCCAGACGGCCATCCAGAATTCTTCCGGTTGCTGCACCGACCATTCATGGAAGTCATCCACCGACGTCGGGGGACTGTCGTATCGTTCGGCGCACCAGGCCATGAACGAGCGCAGCGGCAGGTCCTGCCGAACGCCGGAAGGTGTCCACAACGGCTGTTCAGAATTCATGGAACTCCTCCATCCCCTCAGAGAACCTCCTATAGCATGCTGCGCCGCAGGATGAACGGCCGATTGGAGGTGCGGGTGTACAGTTTGCGCCGCAGGCGCGTTTCCTGTAATCGGCAGGCCTGATCAGCAACCGGTCAGGACAAGAGCGAGAAGCCGGCGAGGCTCAGGAGGCGAATGGCAAAGGGAGTTCGCGCGCCCTCAAGGGGACTGCTTCGCCGCCTGTGGCGTCCGGCCCTGCTGGCGATCCTGTTTGTCGCCCTGCTTTCGCTGGCGGTTCAGCTGCTGGCGCCCGTGCTCGTCTCGAGCACGATCGTCCGTGACGGGATCGAGCGCGTGCTGTCGGAATGGACCGGGCATGACGTGCGCATCGAGGGCCCTCCGAGGCTCAGCTTCTGGCCGCAGCCGGAAATCGAGGTCAGCCGCGTCGTCATCACCAAGCCTACCCCGGACGGCATCCGCGTGCTCGCGCGCGTCTCGCGAATGACCGCCGAGTTCCGCCTCCTCAAGGCGATCCGCGGACGGCTGGAATTCCACGACTTCGCGCTCTTCGACCCGGAGATATTCCTGGAACGTGACCGGGACGGCCATCTGGACTGGGCGCAGGAGGGTCGCCTCAGCGAGGCCGTCGGCGGCGCGGTCGAGGAGAACGGACACGTCGTCCTGGATCCGTCGCTGGACCTCGCACTCGACGACGTCACGATCAGCAACGGGCGCGTCGAGATAAAGGACATGGCGACGGGTCGCGTCTGGTCGAGCCGGGGCATTTCCGGCGAACTCGATTGGCCCCGGCTGTCCGGACCCGCTTCGCTGGACGTCGCGGCCATCGTCAACGGCCAGCAATTGCATCTTTCCGGCTCATCGAGCCAGCCTCTCCTGCTTGCGGGTCGCGCTGCCCCGCTCGAGTTCTCCCTCGATTCCGACATCCTCGACGCGGAGTTTACCGGAACGGCCGGTCTTGGAACGGGAAGTCCGGTATCCGGCGTCCTGAAGCTCTCGATGCCGGATCCGGAAGCCGCTCTTGCCTGGGCGGATGTCCCCGTCGGCGACCTTGCGCCCATGGGACCCTTGTCCATGGAAGCCCGGCTCGTGACGATCGAGGGCGCGCTGCGATTTGACGAACTTCGGCTCTCCACGGGCCTGATGGAGGTGAACGGCATACTCGACCTTCTCCTCCGGGAGGACCGTCCGCCGCGCCTGACCGGGACGCTTGCCTCGAACCGCTTCGACCTTGCCGCCCTGCAGGCCACCACTCGCCCCAAGCCTCCGGAACATGCGGGCGGGGATTTCCTCGAGGGGCTGGAACTCGACCTGCGCATATCGGGGAAGGAGGTCTCGCTCGCGACCCTGACCCTGACGGACGTCGCGGTGAGCATCGTCCGCGAGAACGGCCAATCCCGTTTCGACCTCGTCGACGGTTCGCTTGCAGGTGGCGAGATCAACGCCCAGGTCGTCACCTCCGCGCCGGAGGCGGAATTCAGCACCAATGCCACGATTTCGGTCCGGGATGCCGATCTTGGCGAGATCTTCGAAACGCTGAGACTTCGCGGCCCCATTCCCCGGGCCCGAGGCTCGCTTCGCCTGGTCCTGGCGACGAGGGACGACGGCTGGGCCGGCTTGCGTCGGGGCCAGGGGTCCTTCCAGATGACGACCGGTCCGGGAACCCTGCTCGACCTCGACCCGAATACGGTCCTGGCCCGTGCGCGGCAGGGACGCCATCAGCCGCTGATCAATCCCGGCGGACAGGATTTCGATTACGAGAAGCTGGAACTTGCCGCGACCTTCGCGCGTGGTGTGGGGGAAATCCAGACAGGTATCATCGAAGGCAACGGCCTGATCGTCGCATTTTCCGGCGCGCTGCCGCTGGCGGACGCCGGCGTGGCACTGTCGGCGACGATCCGCAGGGCGGACGGCCTGGAGGACGCCGATGCCCTGTTCATCGGCGGATCGCTTTCGGAGCCCGTGGTCATTGCGGTGATGCCGCCGACATCGCCGGCTACCGGGGACTGAGCGGAGCGCCAATGCCAATGCCGGAAACGTCTGTCTCTCACGCTTAGACCGATGCTCGGCATCCCCGCTCCTCTCAGACGGCTCCCCGCAGCGCGACATGCTCGTCGCGGATCCGCCTGAGTTCCGAGCGCTTGGAGGCGAAGGAGGCGAAGATGACGCCGAGCGTCACGAGCCCGATCAGGATCGTGCAGATCGCGTTGATTTCCGGTGTCACTCCAAGCCTGACCTGCGAATAGATCTTGATCGGCAGGGTCGTCGCGCCAGGGCCGGTCGTGAAGCTTGCGATCACCAGATCGTCGAGCGACAGGGTGAAGGCCAGCATCCATCCGGCAGCGACGGCGGGCATGATCAGCGGGAGCGTGACCTTGAAGAAGGTCTTCACCGGCGGGCATCCGAGATCGAGCGCCGCCTCTTCAAGGCTCCGGTCGAAGGTGAGCAGGCGCGACTGAACGACGATCGCCACATAGCACATGGTGAAGGTCGTATGCGCGATGGTCACCGTCCAGAAGCCGCGGTCGATGTTGAGTGCCACGAACAGCAGGAGCAGCGACAGCCCGGTGATGACTTCGGGCATGACCAGGGGCGCGTAGATCATCCCGGAAAAGGCCATTCGTCCGGGAAAGCGCGCGTACCGGACAAGGGCAAGCGCTGCCAGCGTTCCGAGCACTGTCCCCAGCGTCGCACTCAACAGCCCCACCCGCGCCGTGACCCAGGCAGCGTCCATGAGGCCCTGGTTGGCCCACATGGCGGCGTACCACTGCGTTGAAAACCCGCCCCACACCGTCACGAGGCGCGAGGCATTGAAGGAGTAGACGATCAGGATGATGATCGGAATGTAGAGGAAGGCGAAGCCCAACGTGAGGACGACGGGGTCGAAGCGTGAGGACTTCATCTCACCTCACCTTCTGCTGCTGGTTCTGGAAGATCATGATCGGCACCTCCAGTACCAGAAGGAGGAGAACCGCCACCGCCGAGGCGAGCGGCCAGTCGCGATTGCCGAAGAACTCCGTCCACAACGTCTTGCCGATCATCAGCGTCTGCGCACCGCCCAGCAGGTCGGGAATGACGAACTCGCCGGTGATCGGGATGAAGCAGATCATCGAACCGGCGACGACGCCCGGCAATGAGAGCGGGAAGGTGATCTTCCAGAAGGCCTTCCATGGCGGGCATCCGAGGTCACTGGCCGCCTCCAGCAGCGTGCCGTCCATCTTTTCCAGGGCGGCATAGAGCGGCAGCACCATGAAGGGCAGGTAGGAATAGACGATGCCGATGAAGACGGCGATATCGGTCCGGTAGATCTGGACCTGCTCGTCCGGCCCGAAAAGCCCGACCGCCTGGAGGAGGACCGTGAGCAGCCCTTCCGGTTTCAGGATGCCGATCCACGCATAGACGCGGATAAGAAACGACGTCCAGAACGGCAGGATCACCAGCATGACCAGCGTGGGGCGTAACGAAGCCGGGGCGCGAGCCATGGCAAGCGCCATCGGATAGCCAATCAGGAGCAGGAGGATAGTCGAGATCGCCGCGATCCGGAGAGAGGAAAGGTAGGACTGCAGGTAGAGGGGATCTTCCAGGAGGAAGGCGTAGTTTTCGAAATCCAGCTGCCCGACGAAGTCGCCGATCATGCCCGGCCCTTCGAACACCGGCAGATAGGGAGGCATGGCGATCGCCGTGTCCGACAGCGATATCTTCAGGATGATCAGAAAGGGCGCGGCAAAGAAGAGCAGCAGCCACACATAGGGGATGATGACGACCAGCCATCTTGCCGGTCCCGCCTGGGGAGGTGCCGCCGTGTCAGCCATTCTACGCTCCCCTTCAGTTTGTCAGGATCAGCCCGGCGTCCCTGGACCAGCTCAGCCAGACCATGTCGCCGAACGTGATCGGGCGGTCGACCAGCCGCGAGACATTCGCCTGGGCCGCGCGGATGATCCGACCGTCTTCCAGCCTGACGAGGAAGATGGAGAAATCTCCGAGATAGCCGATGTCCCAGACCTCTCCGTAGGCGGCATTGACGGTCGTCTCCGCCGGCGGATCGATCGTGATGCGAACCTTCTCGGGGCGGATGGCGAACGCGGCGCTGCTGCCGGGAACCGCCGCGGCTTCCTGCTCAACGGCGACCACAAGCCCGTCGCAGTTCATCGTGAGGATCGCGGGCGAGCCGCCTTCCCCGAGGCCAGTGACGGTCCCCTCCATGATGTTGATGTCGCCGATGAAGTCCGCAACGTAACGGCAGTTGGGCGCCTCGTAGATCTCGGCGGGCGTGGCAACCTGCACGATCCTGCCCTTGTCCATCACGGCGATCCGGTCGGACACCGTCATCGCCTCTTCCTGGTCGTGTGTGACGATCAGGAAGGTCAGGCCCAGCGTATGCTGGATGTCCATCAGTTCGAACTGGGTTTCCTCGCGCAGCTTCCGGTCCAGCGCGCCGAGAGGCTCGTCGAGCAGGAGCACCTTCGGCCTCTTGGCGAGCGAACGGGCCAGCGCCACGCGCTGCCGCTGACCGCCCGACAGTTGCCCCGGCTTGCGCCTTGCGAATTCCTCGAGCCTGACCAGCCGCAGCATTTCCTGGACGCGTGCTTCGATTTCACCCTTCGGCAGCTTGTCCTGCTCCAGCCCGAAGGCGATGTTCTTCTCCACGGTCATGTGCGGGAAGAGCGCGTAGCTCTGGAACATCATGTTCGTCGGGCGCCGATAGGGCGGGACGCCGGAGATGTCCTTTCCCTGGAGGAAGATGCGTCCCTCGGTCGGCTCCTCGAAACCCGCCAGCATCCGCATCAGGGTGGTCTTGCCGCAGCCGGAGGGGCCGAGCAGCGAGAAGAATTCCCGCTCGTAGATATCGAGGCTCAGATTGGTGACGGCCGTGAAATCCCCGTAGCGCTTGGTGATGTTCTCAAAGCGGATGAATGGTACGGCGTCGGGTTCCACCCAAGGAGCGAAGGTGCGTTTTACTGGTCCCAGAGATCTGGCCATGCCTGCTC
>JAEZHO010000321.1 GCA_023416545.1 Pseudomonadota bacterium | reverse complement strand
ATGGCGGTCAACGAGGAGAACGCCGCCGGCGGACGGGTGGTGACGGCGCCGACGAACGGCGCGGCCGGGGTCATTCCCGCCTCCATCCGCTACTTCCTCCACTTCCACGACGGCGCCACCCGCGAGGACATTCACGAGTTCCTTCTGACGGCCGCGGCCATCGGCGGCATCATCAAGCACAACGCTTCCATTTCCGGCGCCGAGGTCGGCTGTCAGGGCGAGGTCGGTTCCGCCGCAGCCATGGCGGCGGCAGGTCTAGCGGCGGTCATGGGCGGGTCGCCCGAGCAGATCGAGAACGCCGCCGAGATCGCGCTCGAGCATCACCTCGGCATGACCTGCGATCCGGTCGCCGGGCTGGTGCAGGTTCCCTGCATCGAGCGCAATGCGCTGGGTGCCGTCAAGGCGGTGACCGCCGCATCGCTCGCGCTCAAGGGCGACGGCACGCATGTCGTGCCGCTGGACGCATGCATCGAGACGATGCGCCAGACCGGAAACGACATGAGCGAGAAGTACAAGGAAACGTCGACCGGCGGGCTCGCCGTGAATCTGGTGGAATGCTGAGATTTGATGCCGCCGAAGCATCCCGAGAGCTTGACCCGCACCGTCTTTAGGAATTGAAGGACGGCATGGCACTCCACATGATCAAGCTATGCGTGGGCGCGGAATCGCTGCAGGACCTCAGGGACTGGGTCAGCGAACGGGCGATGATGGCCATTGCGGCCGGCCTCGAGCCCCATTCGATCCATACGACGCGAATGATCCCGAAGCGGAAGGATGAACTGCTGGACGGCGGTTCGCTATACTGGGTCATCAAGGGGCAGGTCATGGCCCGCCAGCCTCTGCTCGACCTTCGCTGCGTCACCGGCGCGGACGGCATCCAGCGGTGCGAACTGGTCCTGGGACCGGAGGTCGTCGAGACGGCGCCGCAACCCAAGCGCCCCTTCCAGGGCTGGCGCTATCTGAAGGCGGAGGAGACGCCCAGGGATCTCTTGAGCCTGGGCGAGGGAATGGCAGCGATGCCGGAGGATCTGCGGCGCGAACTCGCGGACCTCGGCCTCCTCTGAGCCGGATCAGTTCACCCGAAGCCTGACAGGCAAGTGGCCCGCGGAGCGGCCGACGTGAAGATGGATTCTCACCTGCGGCTGCGAATGGCGCCACGCCCGGGAGCCGTGGCTGAGCAGGAGCGCGACGAGGTCACGCGTGCGATCCTTCGACCGGGTGAGCCCGGCACCCGCCAGACGCATCGCCGCCTCGTGGAGCGGATGAAGCGCAAGGCCCCTGGCCCGCTTGCCCCCTGAAGGAAAGGGGGAGTTGGCAATATTCTCGTAAGCCGCCATTTCTGCCTCGTACACATTACAAATCGAGGTTGATTGCGGGGAACTTCCCCAGCCGGCGCCGATAAACGAGGCGCCGGAATTCTTTCGGGCTACGGCCCGGTACTTACTGCTGCGACGCCCAGCAGTTGACCCCCTGCTTCTTCAACGCCTTGCAGGTATTCACTGCCGCCGACTGGTCCTCGAAGCCGCCGAAACGCGCGCGGTAGAGGTTCTGGCCGTTCGAATTCACGGCGACGGTAAAGGGTTTGGCGGAACGCAACACCTTGCCGCCCTTGTCCTTCGCCTTCTCCAGCAGCTGAGATGCCATGCCGGCATCCGGAGATACGCCCACCTGGATGACCCAGCCGGAAACCGTGGAGGCGGGCAGGGTGGTTGCCGGGGCGGCCGGGTTGGCCGGGGTGGGTTGCGTCGATGCGGTCGTCACGACATCGACGTCCGCCGACGTGTCGCCCTGTTCGGTAACGGCGACCTCTTCGGAGGGGATGAATTCCGGAGCGGGAATAGGCGTGGCGACGTCGGCGATTGCGCGCATGGCCTCGCCGCCGCGCTTGCCGGTCGAGGTCGGCGAGTATGCCGAGGCAACCTGCTGTTCCTCGTAACGAGCCTGCGGGACCGGGCCGCTGCGCGGCAGGTCGAAGGCCGCAAGGCGATCTGCCGCGGCGATGGCGTCGCCAACCGGGGCGGAGGGGGCCTGGGCGATCAGGGCGCCCTTGCCGCCGCGCGATGCCTTCGGGAGATACTGGCCGACGAGCTTGCGCATCTGGGCGTCACGGCTTGCGCCGCTGCGTCCGCCGATGACGACGGCAACGAGCGAACGACCGTCCTTCTGCAGCGACGTCACGAGGTTGAAGCCGGAGGCGCGGATATAGCCGGTCTTGATGCCGTCGACACCCTCGACGGAGCCGAGCAGCCGGTTGTGGTTGCCGATCGTCTGCTTGCCGAACTTGAAGCTGCGGGTGGAGAAGTAGCCGTAATACTGCGGGAAATGCTGGCGAAGGGCCATTCCGAGACGAGCCTGATCGCGGGCGGTCGTCATCTGCGCCGTGTTGGGCAGGCCGTGGGCATTGCGATAGGTGGTACGGGTCATGCCCAGCGCGCGGGCCTTGTTCGTCATGATCTGAGCGAAGCGCGATTCCGAACCGCCGATAAATTCGCCGAGTGCGGTGGCGACGTCATTTGCGGAGCGCGTGATCAGCGCCTTGATGGCCTGCTCGACGGTCAGGCTGTTGCCGGCGCCGACGCCGAGCTTGGACGGAGGCTCGGCGGCCGCCTTCTTCGATACCGGCACCTTGGAGTCGAGACGGATGCGGCCGGACTCGAGCGCTTCGAAGGTCAGGTAGAGGGTCATCATCTTGGTAAGCGAGGCAGGGTAGCGCAGGCCGTCGGGGTCTTCGCCATAGAGGACCTTGCCGGTGTTGGCGTCGACCACGATGCCCGCGTATTTCGGCGCCGCCTGGGCCTCCGGGGACGGAGCGCCCGCGAAGAAGGCGAGCATGACGACGAGGCCGAGCAGAAGGTCGAAGAGTTTCGCAGGCCGCTTGGGAAAGAGGATCGAAAAATCTGCTTTAAACACTGACGCACTCATTGCTTGCATTGGAATACCCGCCTTCCGGACGCGCCCCCGCCACGAACCGTTCCTGCCAATCTAGGCCGGTAGCGTTACCAAGAGGTTTATGGTGAACGGGAATCGCTCGGTATGAATCGCATTTTAGTAGTCGCCCGGCATGTCCCCGTCGTCCATTCGTAAAATCCGGTAATGACGGCATGAATATGTTGGCGCCGCGCCAATCCCCCGGAACCGCTGCATTTGGCGGCGCCGTGTCGCCGGGATGCAACCATGGCGCAACGCAAGAGCGCCGGCTCGCGGTGCGGCCGGCGCTCTTGTCCTGATGGAATAGGGGGGGGCGATTAGCGCGAGACGCTCGCCACGGCGGTTGCGCGGCCGTCCTGCAGCTTTACCCAGCGGCCCGCGTGATCCGATGCCTGGCGCTTGAGAAAGGTGTATTCGGTCTCCGACCAGAGGAGGACGGTGTCGCGCATGTTGTCGAGCACGAAATCGCCGTGGTCGGTGCGGACCGTCAGGACGGCATGGCCTTCGCCGTTGGGCTGGAGCACCACGGTGATCAGCAGATCCGACGGATCGAACCCCTTCGCCATCAGCATCTTGCGCTTGAGCAGGACGAAATCCTCGCAGTCGCCGACGCTGCGCGGATAGGCCCAGCGCTCCTCGACGCCATAGATTTCCTGGTCGGTCAGCGGCTGGATGGCGGTGTTGGCCGTATAGTTGACGTCGAGCATCGTCCGCCACCTGTCCTGGGTGAGCTTCATCGGTCCCGCGTCATGGGCGGCCGGCCCGCATTCGCTGGCATAGATCCGGCAGAATTCATAATGGCCGATCGGCGGATTGGCCCTCCCGCTTACTTCCATCCCGAGCGGCATGGCAAACGACGTCGACGCGGTCAGCAATGCGAAAAAGGCGGTTGCGATTGCGGCGCTCAGCGTACTGCGTGTCATGGTCTGGTCTCCCTTGGCGAGGAGAAAGATGACACGAGGGGTTTGAGGCGGAGCAAAATTGCGTAGTAAAATCAATAGCGTAATTGACGCGAATTTGCGCCGAACTCAAATCAAGTTCGATTCGAATTGCTCGAAAACTTTCGTCAAATTGGTCGAGTATTTGATTAGAATTTTCGACGTCCGGGTAACGCCCGGAGAGCTTCCCGTCCGGAGCCGAAGGCAAGTCGCGTGTTCAAAGGTTAAGATTGCCGGCCGCGCAGCTCCACGGCCGACCGGTCGGGTGCATGTCCGCAAGTGGAAGTGACGAGCTCGCGCCGCTCCGCAGGCGTCCCATTGCGGGAAACGCCGATGGCGGTGCTCGAAATTTTTTTGATGATTAAGCTGGAGACGGTCGCGACATGTCCCGTTTCGGATCAGCAGTGACCGGCCCCTGAAACGGAAACGGCGGCCCGAGGCCGCCGTGGATGTCCGCTGGAACGGAAGGGGAAATGGGCTACAGGAACTCGCGCAGCGATTCCCGCGACTGCACGCTGCTGAATTCGACCGCGACACCCTCCATGAAGTGACGGACGACGCGCCCGCGCATGCTGCCGAGGCGCACGGATGTCCCGAGCGGCGGGCGTATCTCGATGT
>JAEZHO010000306.1 GCA_023416545.1 Pseudomonadota bacterium | reverse complement strand
CTTGTCGGTGCGGCGGGCTGCGAGGCCGACCTTGGCCCCTGCCTCCGCAAGCTTTTCGGCGGTGGCGGCGCCGATCCCGCTCGACGCGCCGGTTACCAGTGCAATCTTTCCGTTGAGCTTGGTCATTATTTACTCCTTGTCCTGAAGACCACCTGAGGGTGGCGTCTGGTTCTGAGAGGGAGGAAGCTAGGCGTTTCAGGTGCTCCCTTCTCACGGAGCCTTGCTGGACCTGTCGCGATCTTGCGCGAAATGCGCGGGATCGTCGGAAATCAGCTCCTGCGGTAGTGGCTGGGCGTCAGGCCGGTTTCCCGCCGGAAGACCTGCGCAAAGTGGCTTGGGCTCGAATATCCCACCGTCATGCCGATCTCGATGATGCTCGAATCCGTTTCGAGCAGCAGTTGCTCGGCGCGGGCAACGCGCCTGCGTATGAAGTAGCGGGAGGGCGAGAGCCCCGTCGCCTTCTTGAAAAGACGGCTGAAATGAAACTCGCTCATACCGGCTGTTTCCGCCAGCCGCGTCAGGTTGAACGGCTCGGCGAGATGAGCTTCCAGGTAGGCGACAGCCCGCCGCAGCTTGAAGCCGGGCAGCGCCGCCTGCCGGTCATCGACCTCGTCGCCTGTCGCATAGGTCCGGAGCAGGTGCACCGCGAGGCTGTTGGCAAGCCCCTGGATGAAGAACTCGCTCCCCCGTCCCTCGGCCGTCAGTTCCCGGTGGATGAGCGCCAGCAGATGCGACAGTTGCTCGTCCTTGCCTCCCGAAACGTCGCGGAGTGCCGGGGCGCCGCTCCGGCCAAGCACTTCCGAGGCGACATGCTCGAAAAGCGGGATGGCCAGATAAAGGTGCATGACCTGGAAGGGAGCAGACCCGATGGAATGCCAGCGCATCTCGTAGGGCGTCGGGGAACAGGTAAGGAAGAAATCGCCCGCCGTGACGTGGCTTGCGACCCATTCCCCGTGAAGGTCCCGCTCCTCCACGACCGCCTCGCCCGACATTACCCAGACGACGAGCGGTTCGGCGACGGCAGGAACGAGGAACGGTTCCTGCCTGCTCTGTCGCGAGTGGACCTGCACGAACAGATCCTTCCAGGCCGGGCTGTCTCCGCTCACCAGCGTGTGGCCGGCGATGAACCGCTCAAGGCCGCGGGCGGAGGTGCGTTCGGCCACGTCGCCCCCTGACACGGCCCCCGGCTGGGCGAGCGACAGCACTTTCCGGTTCCCTGAGCCCGAAGCATCCGGCATTTTCATCATCAATACCCCTTCGGGACAGGCAGACTGCGTCTTCCAACAGGACGCGCGTAATTCCGCCCGTGCGGTGATCGGCAAATTCCACACGGTGTCAATGAGGCGGCGCAATGTTTGGTTGCAAAGCTCGCCACATGTCCTGGGACAAGGCTGTCCGGCAGAGTACTATAACGTCATTGTATTTCGTAGAGATCATACGACACGGCATTGCGCCCGAACGCGCCGACGCCCACGAAGACCGACCGGTTCAGCCAGGCATACTCTTTGCTCGAGGTCTCGAAATAGGCGGCGATGCGGAAATAATATCGTGAGGAATCGACAGGCGTGTCAGTCGAAGGCGCGAAGACGTCGGTCATCAGCGGCGGCGGTATGAGGAACCGGCCTTCGAAACGGAGACCAAGAAGCGACCCGTCATCGGCCCTCAGCAGTCCCCTTACATCGACGGCGCCGCTTCCGTCGTTTCGTATCCGCGCCCAGTCTCCCCCGCTGCGCATCACTTCGGCAGAAACACTGGGCCCCTCGAGCGTCCCGCCCGTCGCATTGACGACCAGCCTGTGTCCTTCCGGCGTATCGCCGAGCGGAAATGCCGGCTCCAGCGTGACCTTCAGCGTTCCGAAATAGCTTGATCTGAGCATCTCTGTGTCCTCCTGGGTTTTTCTGGGCGCGAGGGATCGCCGGGGCGCGTGAACGCCCCTGGACCCGGTCATTGGAGCGATGCTCGTTTACGTCGAGGAGACTGCGTAGACGTGGGCAAGCGCCGACAGGTCCTGGGCTATGTGCCCCAGGGACTTGTAGAGGGTGATTTCATCGGCGGAGGTGCGCCCGGCAATCCGCCCCGACAGGACTTCGCCTATTTCGCCGACGATATGATCGTCATCGATGATGCCGGCCGCCTTCGCGTTCAGAAACTCCGACGCCGCCGCCAGCGCCGACCTGCGGTAGTCGGCGACATACCGGCTCGCCGCGACCAGCGCGTCGTCAATCTCCGTCGGGCCGGGCCTGCTGGAGCCGACGGCATTGACATGGGTGCCCGGTGTGACCCATTCCCGGAAAAGAACAGGCTCGTGCGCGGCCGTGACCGTGCAGATGATGTCGGCGCCGGACGCCGCGCGCTCGGCATCTGCCTCCGCACGCACCGGAAGCCCCGTTTCCGAGGCGAGGTCATCGGCAAATCTGGCCGCCACGGCATGGCTCCGTCCCCACACGACGACGTCAGACAGCGCGCGAACATGCTTCAGGGCGAGGACATGGGAGCGCGCCTGGACGCCGCAGCCGAAAACGGCAAGCCGGCTCGCTTCCTTGCGGGCGAGCGCGTCCGTGGCGGCGGCCGTCGCGGCAGCGGTCCTGATCCGCGTGATTTCCTCGGCATCCCCCGTGCACAGCACGCTGCCGGTATCGGAACTGAACAGGATGACGAGCCCCTGGTGGGCGGACCGTCCGCCGTCCCGCACCCCCTCGAAGACGCTCACCACCTTCAGGCCGAAAACCCCGGTCTGGGACAGCGAGCCCGGCATGACACCCAGGAGTTTCCCCGGCGAGATCTGCGAGATCGAACGCAGCGGCTGATCGGTCGGATCGGCGCTCAGGCGCTTCATCGCCAGCCGCATGATGTCGATGCATGCGTCGTAGGGCAGTGCATCGCGAATATGATCCGGCCCGAAATACTGGAAATGCATGACAGTGCTTCCCCGCAAGAGACGCCAGCATCTATATAGGAAGGCACGACCAGATATATGCGCATGCCAGCAACAGATTGTTTCACCTGAACAGATAATCGGGGATCGCCATGGATAGGCTTGCTGCTATGGAAGCCTTCGTGAAGGTTGCGCAGATCCACAGCTTCACGGGGGCGGCAGACGCGCTGAACGTCCCGAAAACCACCATTTCCAGGCTTGTGAATGCCCTGGAACTGAGGCTTGGCGTCCGCCTTCTTAACCGCACGACCCGCCATGTCAGCCTGACGCCCGAGGGCGCAATGTACTACGAGGAGGCGGTCCGGCTGCTCGAGGACCTGCGGCAGTCCGAGGCCGCCGTTTCAAGCCAGTCGGGTGCGCCCGGCGGCAACCTGCGTGTCGACATGGCCCATTGCGTTGCAAACGAAATCATTATTCCCGTCTTGCCGATGTTCTATGCCCGCTACCCCGACGTCACGCTTGAGATCACATCCTCGGAACGGATCATCAATCTGGTCGCGGAAGGGGTGGACTGCGTCCTGCGGGCAAACGTCATTCGCGACGAAACGATGATCGCCCGGCCGCTGGGCACCCTCGAGGTCGTGACCTGCGCCTCCCCCGACTACCTGAAGCGCTGCGGAACCCCGCTCTGCCTGGAAGAGGTCGCCGGCCACGCCGTCGTGTCCTACTACTTCGTCCCCCCGCCAAAACTCCGCGGCCTGCCCTTCATCGACGGGAAAGAACGCGTCCAGCTGCGCGGCAGATGCGTCGCGGGTTTCAGCGACCTGCAGTCATGCCTGTCGGCAACCATCGTGGGGCTCGGCATCACGCAGGTGCCGTCGGCAATTCTCCGAACTGCGGAGCCGGCAGGCAAGGTCGTGCGCATCCTTCCGCAGTATCCGGTAGAGGGCATCAGAATGTACGCCCTCTATCCTCCGTCACGAAAGCATTCGACGACACTGAGAGCCTTCGTCAACTGGGTGTCGGAAGTGTTCATGGAACTGGAAAGCGATAGCGCACGGCCGCAGTGCCCTGCAGCGCAACCGCCCTGACCGACCACTCCGCCGGCTATCGCTTTCGCCTGGCCCATTGAGCGGTTGCCTTCGACAGGCAATCCTCGAAGCGGGCGTCCGGGCTTCCGGAAGCCGCCAGAAGTGCTGTCGCAGCGGTGTAGATGATCGAGGCCTCCGCGTTGTCGTCACGCGCAGCGCCCGACCAGACCGCCTCCCAGAACTCTCGCTGGCTGTATCCGCTGCCGGGCAGGCCGCTGCCGGTAAGCTCGGAGGGGACCGACACCCGATCCCTTATTTCCCGGCCGTCGATCATCCTGATCAGGGTCGTCGCCCGCGTCGGCACGATCTGGGCGAAGCCACGCACGGTGCTCACCATCGTGACGCTCTTCATCCCCAGCAGCTTCACAACGTCGCCATAAATGATCCTCGAGGCGCCACCCGGTGCCCCTGTCAGCGAGGCCGGCGCATCGAAGGGATTGATGAGCGGTACGACGTTGTGGAGCGGCGTGCGCGTCTCGAAGAGAGGGTGCAGGTTGAGGATGGCCTGCGCCTGCGGTGCGAAGGCGGCAAGCGGCACATAGGCGATATTGCAGGCGCCGAGGGCAGCAGCCACCTCGCGGGACGTCAGGCAGACGGGAATTCCGGCACGCTCCGCCGCCTCTTCGAGTTTTCCGCTGTCGGCGCCATTGCCGAAGTGGCCGTGCATGACGACACGGCAGCCCGTAGCGGCGACGAGCCTTGCCGCGTGCATGAACCAGGGCGGCCTCTTCCATCGGGGCGAAACGTAGACCGGCCAGTCGAGATCGGGACGAGGGGCTCGCCCCACGGCGCCTGCCGCCGCTTCCCGCAAGGCCTGGACGAAGCCGGAAAGTTCAAGGGCGGTCGGGCCTCGATACTGCAGCGTCATGAGAAGCGCGCCGAGCTGGACCGGATCAGCCTCCCCCCGCAGGATGATGGAGAGCGCGTCGCGCGCTTCCTCCGTCTCGAGAGGGCGGCTCCGGCCGGGACCCGGTGACGTGAGCGCGATATATTTCGCAAGGCGGCGCTGCGGCTCGTCATTGTCTCCGATGGCCGCGATCCGCCGGGCGATCCCGGAAGGGGTCGGTTCGGCTTCGAGATGATTGCCGCGGCTGACCGCAAGCGGCGGCGCGACGATCCTTGATCGCTTTTGCCAGCCGTCCATGGGCTGCTCGGCGGAGGCCGGGACGCTGCTTTTGACGGGTGACCAGCCCTCGCCCTTCAACAGGGCGTCCGTCTCCTCCGCAAGTGACCGAACCCTCAGCCGGAGCGATTCCGCGAACGGCGTGGGACGAAGGCCGCGCCCAGTTCGAATGAAGATGGGATCGCCATAGAGATCCCTCAGTTCGCCCAGCATTCGGCTAACGGCGGAAACCTGCAGATCGAGGCTTGCCGCGGCCCCCGTGACGCTCCCTTCCCGCAAAAGCGCATCGAGCGCGAGGAGGAGCTTGATCCTGCCGATTTGTGGGGGTCTGCTGTCGTTTGCCATTTCGCGTTATCGTGCCTCTGCTCCACCGCGAAGGACGATGTGAGCTTGCCGGCCGCCGTACCATAAGCTTCAATCGCCACTCAAGTTTTCTTTACCTCACTCCGAGCCCATTTGCTTTTTTCGCAAATTGGAACCGCTACAGAAAAGATGATTTGACGGCACCTGCGGCCACTCGATAACTGGCTCCGGCTACTCAACTTATCTTGGCCAGGATGTTGGCCGGGCGCGGAGACGATAATGTTCCCAAAGATCAGAACCCTTCACCTTGCTTTTGCCGTCGCGGGCGCCGTGCTTGCCTCCCAGGCATTGCCGTCGGCTGCGATTGCCGAAATCGTCGTCAAGCACACGAAGGGTGAAACGACCCTTCCGTCGACGCCGGAGAAGGTCCTGGTGTTCGACATGGCAAGCCTCGACACCCTGCACACGCTGGGCGTCGAAGTGGACGGCGTGCCCTCGGGCGCAAAACCCGATTATCTCTCGAAGTATTCCGGCGGCGACACCCTCAACATCGGGTCGCTTTTCGAACCCGATTATGAAGCCGTCAGCGCGGCAAAGCCCGACCTCATCATCGTCGGCGGCCGTTCCTCCGCCAAGTTCGAGGATCTTGCCAAGATCGCCCCGACGATCGATCTGACGATCGAGCCGACCGCCTACGTGGAGAGCGCCAGAAAGAATGTCGAGACGCTTGCGGAGATATTCGGCAAGCAGGCCGAGGCGGACGCGGCTCTCGAGAAGCTCGACGCATCCGTGTCGGCTCTCAAGGAAAAGGCGGGCTCGGCCGGCAAGGGTCTGCTGATCCTCACCACCGGTGGCAAGATGAGCACCTACGGCGCGGGATCCCGCTTCGGTGTCCTCTTTTCCGATTACGGCGTCCAGCAGGCGGATGAAAACATCAAGGTCGGCCAGCACGGCCAGCCGATCTCCTTCGAGTACATTCTGGAGCGCAACCCCGACTGGCTCTTCGTGATCGACCGCGACGCGGCGATCGGACGCGAAGGACAGGCGGCCGCGAAGTTCCTCGACAACGAGATCGTGGCGCAGACGACCGCGTGGAAAGAGGGACAGGTCGTCTATCTGGACGCGACGGCCTGGTATCTCATCGGCGGTGGCCTGACGGCCATGCAGAATACCGTCAATCAGTTGACCGAGGCCTTCGACGCCAAGTAAGCGGACAGGATCGGACGTTAACGGCAGCAACCGGCTCACCGGTTGCTGCCGCTCTGTATTCATGGTGACCTCGTGAAGCTCTTTCTTCTTGCCCTGCTGGCTACCGCCGCCGTCGCAGTGGCAAGCCTGTTTGTCGGTGTCAGTGAGGTGTCCCTCTTCGCCCTGATCAGCGGCGAGAGCGACGAGAAGATGTTGATGGTCCTGGCCGGAAGCCGCGTTCCGCGGACCATCGCGCTGATCCTGGCCGGAGCCGGAATGGCCGTTGCCGGTACCATCATGCAGATGCTTTCGCGCAACCGCTTCGTCGAACCCTCTACCGCTGGCACTGTGGAATCCGCAAGCCTCGGCATGCTCGTCGTTCTGCTCCTGGCCCCCGGCCTTCCGGTCATGATGAAGATGCTGGTGGCGAGTGTCTTCGCCCTGGCGGGAACTGCGATCTTCCTCGGCATCCTCCGCCGCGTGCCGCTGCGGTCTCCGGTTCTCGTGCCTCTGGTCGGCTTGATGCTCGGCGGCGTCATCAATGCCTGCACGACCTTCTTCGCCTACCGGTACGACCTCATGCAGGCCATGGGTGCGTGGACCAGCGGCGACTTCTCCGCTGTCCTGCGCGGGCGCTACGAAGTCCTCTGGGTGGCGCTGGCGCTCACCGTCGCGGCATATGTCGCGGCCGATCGGTTCACGGTCGCGGGAATGGGCGAGGATTTCTCCAGGAACCTCGGCCTTGACTACCGCAAGGTTGTCACCCTCGGCCTGGTGATCGTCTCCATGGTGACGGCATCCGTGGTCGTGACGGCCGGCATCCTGCCGTTCATCGGCCTCATTGTTCCAAACCTCGTGAGCATGGCCATGGGTGACCGCCTTCGCCATACCCTGCCGTGGATCGCCCTGAGCGGCGCAGCATTGGTACTCGTCTGCGACACCGTCGGCCGCATCGTCAACGCGCCCTACGAAATCCCCGTCGGTTCCGTCCTCGGGATCATCGGAAGCATCTTCTTCCTCGGCATGCTGTTTCGGAGACGATACCGTGCTGCCTGAGAAAAATCGCTCTCCGATCGTCGTCCTCTTGGTCATCGCGGCGTTTGCGGCCGCCGCCATCGTCGCCTTCATGACCATCGGCGCAAGGGGCAACTGGAGCTTCGTCCTGCCTTTCCGGGGCACCAAGCTCCTGTCCCTCGTTCTCGTGGGCTACGCAATTGCCGTTTCCACCGTCCTCTTCCAGACGATCACCAACAACCGCATCCTGACGCCGGCGATCATGGGCTTCGACTGGCTCTACATGCTCCTGCAGACGCTGTTCGTCTTCGGGCTCGGAGCCGCGGCCACCTCCGCGATCGACGCGCGGCTCATGTTCCTGGTCGAAGTCGGCGCGATGCTGGTGTTTTCGCTGGTATTGTACCGCTTCCTCTTTTCCGGCAAGGTTCGGGATCTTCACCTGCTGCTGCTGATCGGTGTTGTCTTCGGCACCTTGTTCCGGAGCGTCTCCGGCTTCCTGCAGC
>JAEZHO010000287.1 GCA_023416545.1 Pseudomonadota bacterium | reverse complement strand
GTCGCGGAAGTCATCGACATCTGGACCTTCGCCCGTGATGTCCGCTCGCGTGACCCCAACTGGAAGCTCGTGGCGACCGAATCCGAGCAATGACGCAGGGCTCGTCGGGTTTTTCACTTCGGCGGGTGGCTTTTTCCGATCTGCCCGGGTGGCGCGATGATCATCCGGGCGCCCTCGTGGACGGGATCCGTAACTGCCTCTCCCATATCCGCTCCGGCAAGCCCTATAAGACCGGTTCTCTGGGTCTATCGTTCGACGAGATCCTCCCCGCCTATGAAGCCGCCCTCGGCGCCGATCTTCGCGATCCGGCGGCCGCCCGTGATTTTTTCGAGCAGCATTTCGAACCTTTGATGATCTGTCCCGGCGAGGGTAGGCGCGGTTTCGTGACCGCCTTCTACGAGCCGGAGGTCGAGGTGTCTGATACGAAGTCCGACATATGGGCCCATCCGTTCTATAGCAGACCGGAGGATCTCGTTGATCTCGACGATGCCAGCCGACCGGCGGACATGGACGCTTCCTGGCGGTTCGGTCGTTCCGGTCCGCAGGGCATAACCGAATATCCCGACAGGAAGGCGATCGATCAGGGCTTTCTCGATGGCCGGGGACTGGAGATCGCCTGGGCACGTTCTAGGGCGGACGTCTTCTTCGCCCATGTTCAGGGCGCGGCACGCCTCGTCTATCCGGACGGCAGCGTCACGCGGATCACCTATGCGGCGAAGTCGGGTCACCCCTTCAGCGCAATCGGCAGGCTGCTGATCGATCTGGGGGAGATCGATGCGGCCACGGTCTCGATGCAGACGATCCGCGCCTGGCTGGAGGCCAATCCGCAGCGGATGGACGAGATCCTCTGGCACAACCGCTCCTACATTTTCTTCAGGGAGGCGGAGGTGGCCGATGAGAGCCTCGGTCCGATCGCGGCCGCCAAGGTGCCGCTCCTTCCGGGACGCGCCCTTGCGGTCGACCGCCTCATCCACACCTTCGGCTACCCGTTCTTCATTCACGCGCCGTCGCTCACGCATATGGATGGGGGGCGACCCTTTGCCCGCACGATGATGGCGCTCGATACCGGAAGCGCCATTGTCGGCGCCGCCCGCGGCGACATTTTCACCGGCTCCGGAGCATCGGCCGGCGAGCTCGCGGGAGCGGTGCGGAACGAGGCGGATTTCTATATCCTTGTCCCGCGTTCTGCTTCGGCGAGGATGGTTGGATGAGCGGCCGCAAGCTCAGTTCTGAAGAGCGTATCCTCTGGGGAAAGGTCGCGAAGTCGACGCGGGCCATGTCCGGCCGCGAGGCGGATCTTCGCCAACTGGAGGAGGAGGTCGCGGCGATGCTGGCTGCGGAGGAGGCCGCACTGGCCAGGCCCGCACCGAAGTCGCGGCAGGATGCGCCTGCCGACGTCCCGCCGCCGCCAGCCGGTTCGAAGCGCACGCCCGGCCACCAGCCGCTGGAAAAACCGGTCCACCGCAAGCTGGCCAAGGGCCGGCTGCCGATCGAGGCCCGCATCGATCTGCATGGGATGTTCCAGGACGAGGCGCATGATCTGCTTCTCGATTTCCTGTTTCGGGCCCACGATCGCGGCATGCGGCACGTGCTGGTGATCACCGGCAAGGGCAGTTCGCTCGGCAGCGAAGGGGCGCTGCGGCGCGCAGTGCCGCTCTGGTTCTCCAAGCCCGAGTTCCGTTTCCTCATCTCCTCCTATGAATGGGCGGCACGGCACCATGGCGGCGAGGGCGCCCTCTACGTGCGCCTCAGCCGAACGAGGCATCAGCCATGACCCCGTTCGCGGAGGCGCTGCGGGAACTACGCCGGCGCCGCGGCGTGACGCAGCGGGACCTCGCGGCGGCGATCGGCGTCTCTCCGGCCTATCTCTCGGCGCTCGAGCACGGCCGCAAGGGCAAGCCGAGTTTCGACCTCCTGCAGCGCATCGCAGGCTATTTCAACATCATATGGGACGAAGCGGATCAGCTCTTCATGACGGCGGAGGCCTCCCACCCGAGGGCGGTTCTCGACACGGCAGGCCTTCCCCCCGGTCATACGGCGTTTGCGAACCGCCTCGCGCGGGAGATTCGCGCATTGCCGCCGGATGTGATAGAGGCCATGGATAGAATCCTGGACCGGTCTCCTCCCAAGGGGTGATTGTTACGGAATCCCCTGATTTCAGGCAGGTCCAACAGGGCTGGAGCTTTAGAATCCGTCCCAAACTCCCTATATCTCAGAGTGGATGTGCGGGTGATTCGCTGTTTGCGGCCCGCTGACGGACAATGGAAAGATCGTTGATGACCGACACACCCGTGAACGAAGCCGGCGCGAGTGCAGAATATGGCGCAGACTCCATCAAGGTCCTGAAGGGGCTGGATGCCGTGCGCAAGCGGCCCGGCATGTATATCGGCGACACCGACGACGGCTCCGGCCTTCATCACATGGTCTACGAGGTGGTCGACAACGCGATCGACGAGGCCCTGGCGGGTCATGCCGATCTCGTCACGGTGACCCTCAATGCCGACGGATCCGTATCCGTGACCGACAACGGCCGCGGCATCCCGACGGACATCCATACCGGCGAGGGCGTGTCCGCCGCCGAAGTCATCATGACCCAGCTGCATGCCGGCGGCAAGTTCGACCAGAATTCCTACAAGGTCTCGGGCGGTCTCCATGGGGTCGGTGTCTCTGTGGTGAACGCGCTCTCCGTCTGGCTGAAGCTTCGCATCCGCCGCAGCGGCAAGATCCACGAGATTTCCTTCACCCACGGCGTCGCGGATGCTCCGCTGAAGGTCGTCGGCGACTACGAGGGGCGCTCCGGCACCGAGGTCACCTTCCTGGCCAGCCCCGAAACGTTCACGATGACCGAGTACGACTACAACACGCTCGAACATCGCCTGCGGGAACTCGCCTTCCTGAATTCCGGCGTCAGAATCCGGCTAACGGATCGGCGCAAGCCCGATGTCCGGGAAGAGGAACTTCTCTATGACGGCGGCCTGGAAGCCTTCGTGCGCTATCTCGACCGCGCCAAGAAGCCGCTCGTCGAAAAGCCAGTCGCGATCCGCGGCGAGAAGGACGGCATCACCGTCGAGGTCGCCCTCTGGTGGAACGACAGCTATCACGAAAACATCCTCTGCTTCACCAACAACATCCCGCAGCGGGACGGCGGCACCCACATGGCGGGCTTCCGCGCCGCGCTCACAAGGCAGATCACCACCTACGCGGATTCCTCCGGGATCATGAAGAAGGAAAAGGTCTCGCTGACCGGCGACGATTGCCGTGAAGGCCTGACCGCGGTCCTTTCCGTCAAGGTACCCGACCCGAAGTTCTCGTCGCAGACGAAGGACAAGCTGGTCTCCTCGGAAGTCCGTCCGGTGGTCGAGAGCCTCGTCAACGAGGCACTGTCGACCTGGCTGGAAGAACATCCGACCGAGGCCAGGGTTCTCGTCGGCAAGGTGGTCGAGGCCGCCGCCGCGCGCGAGGCTGCCCGCCGGGCCCGTGAACTCACCCGCCGCAAGGGCGCCCTCGACATCGCCTCCTTGCCCGGCAAGCTCGCCGATTGCTCGGAACGGGATCCGACCAAGTCCGAACTCTTCCTCGTCGAGGGTGACTCCGCCGGCGGTTCCGCCAAGCAGGGCCGCTCGCGCGAAACCCAGGCGATCCTTCCGCTGCGCGGCAAGATCCTCAACGTCGAGCGTGCCCGCTTCGACAAGATGCTTTCCAGCAACGAGATCGGCACCCTGATCACGGCGCTTGGAACCTCGATCGGCAAGGACGAATTCAACGCCGAGAAGCTGCGTTACCACAAGATCATCATCATGACGGATGCGGACGTCGACGGCGCCCATATCCGCACGCTGCTGCTCACCTTCTTCTTCCGGCAGATGCCGGACCTGATCGAGCGCGGCCACATCTATATCGCCCAGCCGCCGCTCTACAAGGTGACGCGCGGCAAGTCGGTCCAGTACCTCAAGGACCAGAAGGCCTTCGAGGAATACCTGATCACCAGCGGCCTGGACGAGACCAGCCTGATGCTCGCCTCGGGCGAAGTCCGCGCCGGCCAGGATCTGCGCGAGGTCGTCCACGATGCAATGCGCTTGCGCAACCTCCTCGAGGGGCTGCACTCCCGCTACAATCGTGCCGTGGTCGAGCAGGCGGCGATCGCCGGCGCGCTCAATCCGGACCTGACGGACAACCGGGAGCGCGCCCAGCAGACGGCCGACGAGGTCGCCCGGCGGCTTGACGTGATCGCCGAGGAGACCGAGCGCGGCTGGAGCGGCCACGTGACCGACGAGGGCGGCCTCCGCTTCGAGCGTATGGTCCGCGGGGTCAAGGAAGTCGCGGTCATCGACGTCGCCCTCATCGGCTCGGCGGATGCGCGCCATATCGACCAGATGACGCCTCGCCTCAACGAAATCTACGGAACGCCTCCGGTCATGCGCCGCAAGGACGACGAGACCGAGATGTCGGGGGCATTGGCGCTTCTCGATACGATCTTCGCCGCCGGCCGCAAGGGCATCTCGATGCAGCGCTACAAGGGGCTTGGAGAGATGAACGCCGAGCAGCTCTGGGAAACCACGCTGGACCCGAATGTGCGCTCGCTCCTTCAGGTGAAGGTCAGCGACGCCACGGATGCCGACGGGCTCTTCTCCCGCCTGATGGGTGACGAGGTCGAGCCCCGCCGGGAGTTCATCCAGGACAACGCCCTGAGCGTCGCGAACCTCGATATTTAAGCAGATACTGTTTCACGTGAATCGCAACAAGTGCTGATTCACGTGAAACTATTCCTCGCCGGCGAACCGTCCGTCGAAGGCAACTTCCGAGAGCGGCTTGCGGCCGCTCCGGACTTCTCGCTCACGCAGGTCGTCCGGGAGAACGTCGCTGCGCGCAATCTTGCCCATCGCGCAGGCCGCCTCGACGCGAAAACCCTCCGGTATTCCAAGAACCCGCATCGCCTTTTCGCGGTCCAGGCCTTCCATGCCATGCGTATGATAGCCGAGCTTCATCGCCTGGGAGGCGATCGAGAACCAGGCGGCCCCCGTGTCGAAGGAATGGGTATAGGCCGGCTTCCGTTCGCCGTCGGACGAGATCCGGTAGGTGCGTGACACGAAGATGACCAGCGCCGCCGCACTCTGCGCCCATCGCCGGTTGCCCGGCACCAGGAGATCGAGGACCGTCGCCCAGCTCGGCGTGCCCTTCAGCGCGTAGATGAAACGCCATGGCTGGTTGTTGCCGGAGGAGGGCGCCCAATGTCCGGCATCGAGGATCGTCAGCATGTCCTCGCGCGGCATAGGCTCCTCTTTGAAGGCGCGTGGTGACCACCTGTCGAGAAAGAACGGATCGACCGGATGTTCGGACTGTCTGCTGTTGCTGGTCGTCATTTGGTCTCTCCTGCGACGCGTGCCGGGGTGAACGGTGACTGCGCCAGCCAACAAGGCAGGGTCCGGAAAATCAAGTGACAATTGTGCGACCTTCCGCCATAAGGCGGTTGTCAGACAAGTGGAGGTACTTCCGTGAAACTTATGCGCGTTGGTCAGCCGGGCCAGGAGAAGCCGGCAATTCTGGACTCGAACGGAAAGGTGCGCGACCTCTCGCAGCATGTCGCCGATATCGGCGGCGCGGCCATCTCGCCGGAGGGCCTTGCCCGGATCGCAGCGCTCGACCCGGAGAGCCTTCCCGAGCTTCCGGTTGACCGCATCGGCGCCTGCGTTGCCGGCACCGGAAAATTCATCTGCATCGGCCTGAACTTTTCCGACCACGCCGCCGAGACGGGTGCGACCGTCCCGCCGGAGCCGGTCATCTTCATGAAGGCAACGTCGGCGATCTGCGGACCAAACGACGACGTCCGCATCCCGCGCGGCTCGGAAAAGACCGACTGGGAGGTCGAACTCGGCGTCGTCATCGGCAAGACCGCGAAATATGTCAGCGAAGCCGAGGCGATGGATTATGTCGCCGGCTACTGCGTCTCCCATGACGTCTCCGAACGCGGCTTCCAGACCGAGCGCGCCGGGCAGTGGACCAAGGGCAAGTCCTGCGACACCTTCGGGCCGATCGGCCCCTGGCTCGTCACCCGCGACGAGATCGCCAATCCGCAGGATCTCGGCATGTGGCTGAAGGTCAACGGCGAAACGATGCAGGACGGCTCGTCGAAGACCATGGTCTACGGCGTCGCCTTCGTCGTCTCCTACCTCAGCCAGTTCATGTCGCTGCATCCCGGCGACATCATTTCCACCGGCACGCCTCCCGGCGTCGGCATGGGCATGAAGCCGCCACGCTATCTCAAGCCCGGCGACGTGGTCGAACTTGGGGTCGAGGGACTGGGCACGCAGCGTCAGACCTTCGTCGCCGATCATTAACCGGATGATCAGGGTGGAACCTTAATTCTCTAGCTTCATTCTGGATGCCAGGCGTTTCGCCTGGCATTTTGATATTTGAAGATCGGTTCCCGCCGGATGTTGCACTGCAATCCAAACGTGCTAGCCTCGCTCACCGCTCCCCAGGAAGCCGGACGGCCCCGCCCGCTGGCCCCGGCATACATGAAAGGCGGCGCATCGATGATTTATCAATTTTACGAAATGAACCACGCGGCGGTGGCGCCGCTGCGGGCGGCTGCCGATGCAATGCGGCTTTTCCACACCAACCCGCTCAACCCCATCTCCTACACCTCCATGGGACGGAGCATGGCGGCGAGCCTCGAGCTTTTCGAGCGGATGACCCGCCGTTACGGCAAGCCCGAATTCGGGCTGGCGACCACCGTCGTGGACGGGGCGAGCGTCCGCGTCAGCGAGGACGTCGTCTGGGCGAGGCCGTTCTGCAACCTCATTCATTTCCGCCGCGATCTTCCGGCCGACCGCGCACCCGACCAGAAGCTTCTCATCGTGGCCCCGATGTCCGGCCATTACGCGACGCTGCTTCGCGGAACGGTGGAGACGCTGCTGCCCAATGCGGAAATCTACATCACGGACTGGATCGACGCCCGGCTCGTGCCCGTCACCGACGGCCGCTTCGATCTCGACGACTATATCGACTACCTCATCGAGATGATCCACCAGATCGGCCCGAACACCCATGTGATCGGCGTGTGCCAGCCCTCGGTACCCGTGCTCGCCGCCGTGGCGCTCATGGAAGCGGAGAATGACCCGCTGGCCCCGGCCTCCATGGTGCTCATGGGGGGACCGATCGACACGCGCAAGAACCCGACCGCGGTGAACCAACTCGCCCAGGAAAAACCGCTCGAATGGTTCCGCGACAATGTCATCATGACTGTCCCCTGGCCGCATCCGGGTTTCATGCGCCCCGTCTATCCCGGCTTCCTGCAGCTGTCGGGCTTCATGTCGATGAACCTCGACCGGCACGTTACCGCACACAACGAATTCTACGAGCACCTGATCAAGAACGATGGCGATTCGGCCGAGAAGCACCGCGATTTCTATGACGAATATCTCGCGGTCATGGACCTGACGGAGGAATTCTACCTGCAGACGGTCGACACGGTTTTCATCAAGCACTCCTTGCCCGAGGGCCGGATGATGCATCGCGGCCGCCCGGTCGATACGAAGGCGATCCGCAATGTCGCGCTGCTGACGGTCGAGGGAGAAAATGACGACATCTCCGGTCTCGGCCAGACCAAGGCCGCGCATGCGATCACGCCGAACATTCCCGACGACATGCGCATGCACTACATGCAGCCCGATGTCGGCCATTACGGCGTCTTCAACGGCTCGCGCTTCCGCCGGGAAATCGCGCCGCGCATCCTCGAGTTTACCGCGACCCACGCCCGCGACCCCGGTCGCCGGGGATCGGCGGAGCGCGCCGCTAAAGGCGGCAAGACCGATTGAGTTCGTTCTGCTAATTCAGATTATTCTTGCGAAAGGCCCGCCTTCTTCTTGAAGCGGCGCGAAGCGCTTCCCAAATCGAGTCCGACGGGCTGGCATGTGGCTGCCCGCTGGAACGAAGGGTATGTCATCGATGAACCAGTCTGCATTGATCCGTCCGGATTGGACGCCGGCCACCATCGCGCTGATGGTGCTGGGCTTTGTGGTCTTCTGGCCGCTCGGCCTTGCCATGCTCGCCTATATTCTCTTCGGAGAACGGCTCCAGGGCTTCAAGCGAAACGCCAACCGCAGAGCGGATGGCATGTTTGCCGGTTACCGTCGGGCCAAGTCGCGCTACGACACGCATTTCTCGACCGGCAATGTCGCCTTCGACGACTGGCGGAAAGCCGAACTCGACCGGCTTGACGAAGAACGCCGCAAGCTCGACGAGATGCGCGAGGAATTCGACAGCTATGCGCGCGAACTGCGCCGCGCCAAGGACCAGGAGGAGTTCGACCGCTTCATGCGTGAGCGCAAGAACCGCCCCACCGGACAGGGCGACGTTGTCGACGTCTGAGGATTCACGTGAAACACTGCGAGCCGGCGCC
>JAEZHO010000253.1 GCA_023416545.1 Pseudomonadota bacterium | reverse complement strand
CAGGGATGTTGCACTCCGCATTTCCGCGCGAATTGATAGCGGTCAACAACCGCCTCGTATGCTCTACTATAATGATGGGATTCGAGGCTGGCTGGGGTCGATGCGGGAGGGGTGATGACGAAGAATTCGTGCAATCAGGTGGGCAGCGGACCGAGGGACAATCTGCTTGCCGGTGATGCGCCAGCGCCATGATCCGGATCCTGGGAGGCAAGCTGGCCGAGGTGCTGAAGGCGGTCATGCCGCTTATCGCCGTCGTCACCGTGCTGCAGGTGACGGTCATTCACGCGCCAATCGAACTCTTCATTCAGTTCCTGGTCGGCTCGGCGCTCGCGATAGCTGGCATGATCCTGCTGTTCCTGGGCATCGACCTCGGCATCCTGCCCATGGGCCGCTTCATCGGGGCGGAGCTGCCGAAGCGCGGGTCGATCCTGCTGATCGTCGGCGTGGCATTCGCAACGGGCTTCGCGACCACCGTCGCCGAGCCTGACGTCCTCGTCCTTGCCACGCAGATCGGCGTCGTTTCCGGGAATTCGGTGTCGGGCCAGGTGGTGCTCTACGCGGTCGGGATCGGCGTGGCGGTGCTGACCGCGGTCGCGATGGTCAGGATCATCTTCGGATGGTCGATCCGGATGCTGATCACCGGAGCCTACCTGCTGATGCTGTTGCTTGCCTTCCTTGCGCCCGCCGATTTCGTGCCGATGGCCTTCGATGCCGGCAGCGTGACGACTGGCGTGCTGACCGCGCCAGTGGTGATTGCGCTCGCGATCGGGCTGAGCTCAGTCCTTGCCGGACGTTCGGCGATCACGGATGGCTTCGGCCTGCTGGGACTGGCATCCACTGGTGCAATCCTTGCCGTTCTCGGAATGGGGCTCGTCTGGCAATGATCGAAGCGCTCGCAAGCGATATCGTTCCTGCCGCCTCGAGCGTGGCGCTGGCGCTCGTGCCGCTCGTGATCATGTTTCTGATCGCCCAGATCTTCATGCTGAAACTTCCCCTACGGACCGTGAAGGACATCCTGCTCGGAACGGCGCTTGCCGCCTGCGGGCTGTTCCTCTTCCTGCTCGGCGTCGGGATCGGCTTCCTGCCGTACGGCCGGGCAATCGGCGAAGCCGTGGGCGGAATGCGGGAGCCATGGCTCCTTGTCGGGGCGGGTCTCTTTCTCGGCTTCGTGACGACCTGGGGAGAACCGGCGGTGCGCATCCTCGCCGACCAGGTCGAGGAGGCTTCCCACGGTTCGATACCCGGTTTTCTCGTCCTCAATGCGGTCTGCGTGGGGGTGGCGATCTGGGCGGCTCTCGGCATGCTCAGAGTTGGCTACGGCCTGCCGTTGCTCTACCTTCTTCTTCCCGGCTACGGACTGGCGATCCTCATGCTCTGGATCAGCGACAAGGATTTCGTGGCCATTGCGATCGACGCCGGAGGTGTCGCCACCGGCCCGCTTGCCAACACATTCCTTCTGGCGATCGCCCTTGGGGCATCGGCGGCCGTGGAGGGACGCAACCCGGTGGTCGACGGACTGGGTTTCGTCGCGCTGGTAGCTTTGGCGCCGATCATATCGGTGATGGCGCTTGGACTTCTGATGGGCAGAATGAAACGAACCGAGGGATAGGCGAGATGTTGGATCCATGTCTGATCGTAAGCATTGTTCGGAAGGGTTGGGGTGACGTGGTGCTCGAGGCGACCATGAACGCCGGGGCGCATGGCGGCACGGTGCTGATGGGGCGAGGGATCGGGCGCAATGAACAGCAGCGCGTCTTCGGCATTCAGATCGAACCCGAAAAGGAGATCGTGCTGACCGTTGTACCGGCAGAGCAGCGCGAAGCCGTTCTTCGCGAGGCGGAGCGGGCGGGAGAACTCAACGCGCCCGGCAAGGGGCTCGCATTCGTCCTGCCGCTCGAAAAAGTGGTCGGCATCGTCCACCTCGTGAGCGAGATGCCCTGACGCACGTTCGTACCCTGACGTGGAGGATATCGGCATGCGGGCAATGGTATTGCAGGACATCGGGGAGCCACTGGTTCTTTCGGAGCGGCCGGATCCCGTTCCCGGGCCAGGCGAACTGCTGGTTCGGGTCGAGGCATGCGCCGTCTGCCGCACCGATCTCCATGTCGTCGACGGCGACCTCTCCAGCCCGAAACTGCCGCTCGTTCCGGGACACGAGATCGTCGGCCGTGCCGAGGCGGTGGGCGAGGGCGTGTCGAGAGACAAGCTCGGTCTTCGTGTCGGGATACCATGGCTCGGGCACACCTGCGGACATTGCGAATATTGCATGAACGGGCGGGAGAACCTCTGCGACGAGCCCCAGTTCACCGGCTATACCCGCGATGGAGGCTTCGCGACCCATGTGGTCGCAGATCAGGATTACGCCTTCGAGCTTCCGGAGGGCGAGGACCCGGTCTCCCTCGCGCCGCTCCTATGCGCCGGGCTCATCGGCTGGCGATCCCTCAAGATGGCGGGCGAGGGGAAACGGATCGGCCTTTACGGCTTCGGCGCGGCGGCGCACATCATAGCGCAGATCTGCATCTGGCAGGGCCGCGAGGTCTTCGCGTTCACGAGATCCGGGGACGTGCAGGCGCAGGAATTCGCCAGAAGCCTCGGCGTCAACTGGGCGGGAGCTTCGGGTGATGCTCCGCCAAAGCTTCTCGATGCGGCGATCATTTTCGCGCCGGTGGGGGAACTCGTGCCGCAAGCCCTCAAGGTGGTGAGGAAGGGCGGACGCGTCGTGTGCGGCGGGATACACATGAGCGACCTGCCGGCGATGCCCTATTCGCTCCTGTGGGAGGAGCGGAGCATCTCCTCGGTCGCCAACCTGACGCGGGAGGATGCGTTGGAATTCTTTCCCGTCGCCCGGGCGGCAGGGGTAAGGACCCATACGGTTCGCTATCCGTTGACGGAGGCGAATGCGGCGCTCGACGATCTGCGCGCCGGTCGATTGTCGGGCGCGGCGGTGCTCGTTCCCTGAGGAATGCGACCGGCATCGCGCATTGTCCCTCTCCCGGTCAGGTGGCGGGGCGGCGTCGTTCGGCCTCCGCCACCCTTCTCTTCACGGCGACGAAGCTGTCGGGGCTGACGGAGATGCTGTCGATGCCGCAGTCCACGAGGAATTCCGCGAACTCCGGATGATCGCTCGGCGCCTGGCCGCAGAGGCCGATCTTGGCACCGGCCTTGCCGGCTTCGGTGATCACGCTGCGGATCATCCACTTCACCGCCTCGTCCTGCTCGTCGAAGAGGTCGGCGAGCTCTCCTGAATCGCGGTCGACGCCCAGGGTCAGCTGGGTGAGGTCGTTCGAGCCGATCGAGAACCCGTCGAAGTGCTGCGCGAACTGCTTCGCGAGGATGACGTTGGAGGGGATTTCGCACATGACGTAGACCTGCAGGCCGTCTTCCCCCCGCTTCAGTCCGTTTTCTGCCATCACTTGCAGTACTTTCTCCGCTTCGGCGACGGAGCGGCAGAAGGGGATCATCACGACCACGTTCCGGAAGCCGAGATCTGTGCGAAGCTTCCGGATTGCCCGGCACTCCAGCGCGAAACCTTCGCGGTAGCGGGGCGAATAGTATCGTGATGCGCCGCGGAAGCCGAGCATCGGGTTTTCCTCCCGGGGCTCGAACTCCGCGCCTCCGACGAGACCTGCGTATTCGTTGGTCTTGAAGTCGCTCATCCGCACGATCACCGGCCTCGGGTAAACGGTCGCCGCGATGCGGGCGAGGCCTTCCGATAGCCGATCGACGAAATACTGGGACTTGTCCTCGTAGTCGGCGGTCAGCTCGGCAATCTCGTTCCTGGCGGCCTCATCCCTCAGGCGGTCGAAATGCACCAGCGCCATGGGATGGATGCGGATCGCATTGCTGATCACGAACTCCATGCGTGCGAGACCGACGCCGTCGGCCGGCAGCTTCCACCATCGAAAGGCCGCGCCGGGGTTCGCGAGGTTCAGCATGACCTTGGTTTCGGTCGGCGGGATGTCGTCCATGTTCAGCGTTTCGACGTCGTATTCCGCGATACCCTCATAGACCATGCCCTCGTCACCCTCCGCACAGGAGACGGTGATCGCCTCGCCGGTGTGCAGGACGCGCGTCGCGTCCCCGGTCCCCACCACCGCCGGCAGGCCCAGTTCGCGGCTGACGATGGCCGCATGGGAGGTGCGCCCGCCATGGTCCGTGACGATGGCTGCGGCGCGCTTCATGATGGGGACCCAGTCCGGGTCCGTGGTGGAGGTCACGAGGATCGAGCCGTCGATGAACTGGTCGATATCCCTGGCGGTCTCGATCAGGCAGACCTCGCCGGAGACGATCGCATCGCCGATGGAAAGCCCGCTGACGAGGGGCTTTCCCCGGCTCTTGATGTGGTATGCCTTGAAGATGGCCGCCGCCCGGTTGGACTGGACCGTCTCCGGCCGGGCCTGGACGATGTAGAGGCGGCCGGTCTCGCCGTCGCGGGCCCATTCCATGTCCATCGCGCATCCATAGTGCCGCTCGATCGTCGTGGCCCAGCGCCCCAGTTGCAGAATTTCGTCGTCGTCCAGCACGAAGGCTTCCCGCTCGGCCTTCGAGGTCGGCACGTTGCGCGTCGGCTGCTCGCCGGTGCCGTAGATCATCTTGATGGCCTTGGCGCCCTTCTTCCGGGCGATGACGGGGCGCAGCGCCGGCTGGCCGAGGAAGGGCTTGAAGACCTGGTACTCATCCGGATCAACCGCGCCCTGGACGACGTTCTCGCCCAGCCCCCAGGCAGCGTTGATCAGCACGACCTTGTCGAACCCAGTCTCGGTATCGATGGAGAACATGACGCCGGATCCGCCGATGTCGGACCGCACCATCTGTTGCACGCCGACGGAAAGGGCGACCTTCATGTGGTCGAAGCCCTTCGTCTGCCGGTAGGAAATGGCGCGGTCAGTAAACAGCGAGGCAAAGCAGCGGCGGCATGCGTCGAGGAGCGCCTTTTCGCCGGCGACGTTGAGGAAGGTTTCCTGTTGTCCCGCAAAGCTTGCGTCGGGAAGGTCCTCGGCCGTCGCGCTCGAACGCACGGCAACGCTGACATCGGCGCGTCCGGCTCGCCTCGACAGCTCGCGATAAGCATCGGTTATCGCCTCCGCCGTCGCCCTTGGCCACTCGCCGCGGAGGAAAAGCTTGCGTACGGCCGCACCGGTTTCCGCCAGGCTGGCCCTTCCCTGGATCCAATCGGTGGTAAGCGTGACCATGGCATCGCGGATGCCGTTCTCGTCGACATAATCCCAGTAGGCGTCGGCGGTGGTGGCAAAGCCCGGTGGAACATCCACGCCTTCCTGCTGGAGCGTCTGGATCATTTCTCCAAGGGAGGAGTTCTTGCCCCCGACCCTTGCGACGTCGACCCGCCTTAGTTTCTCGAACCAGACGACAGGAGCACGGGCATCGTTCATTGCTGACCTCCAGGACTGCGGCAGGCGCCGGATAGGCTTCCTCGCAAGCAGGGACGCTAGCCCGCGGGCGCGGCTGCAACCATGATCCTGATCAAGAACGCAGACAAGTCGCCATTCGTCCCGACTGTCTGCCGCGAGACGTGTAGGTGGAGGCGTTTGGCATCCTTGATCTTCGACGAGATTGGACCGCCGATGCCCCAGGTCATCAGGGCCAGGCGGCGAAATTGGTTTCCTGCTGCGTCCGCCTCAAGGCCGTGTCCTGGCGGTGGGCGCGGGGCGAATGCCCAGCCGTCCGCTTGAAGAAACGGCTGAAATAGGCGGGGTCCTTGAAGCCGAGGACGTTGGCGATCTCGGCGATCTGCATGGTGCTCCCGTCCAGAAGCATTGCCGCCTCCGCGACGAGGCGGCCGTGGACCAGTTCCATCGGCGTCCGGCCCGTCGACCGGCGCACGGCGGTGTTGAGGCGGTCCGCAGTGACCCCCAGGGCGTCCGCATATTCTGCGACGGACCAGTGCTCGCGGGCGTGAAGCTCGACCAGGTGGACGAAGCCGCGGAGGATCATGCGGGGCGAGGGCTGGGCCTGCTCGGAGGAGGGCTTCGACAACCGCCAGACATGCAGCAGCAGAAGCGCCAGGTGGTGGCGGACGGCGTCCTGTGCGCCGGGCATGTCGAGGCGCAGTTCCTGATCGATCGCGGTGATAGTGGACAGCAGGTGGCGCGCGTCGGCGCTCGCCAGCCGGGCACCCAGGATCGGGCGGGTGATCGCATCGCGCACCTGCGAGAAGATTGCCCCGGTCGGCATTGCCGAACCCAGGAGGAGGTCCGGAATGGCAAGCGCGCCGCCCTCGGCGCCTGCATCGAAGAGGATCGCCCCGTGCTTGTCGGCCGGTATCCAGACCACGGCGGGGCCGGCGACCGGTACGTCCCGGTCCGCGAAGGTCAGGTTCGCTGCTCCGGACTGGAGGACGAAGATGCGGCTTCGCCTGCCACGGAAGGTCCACCCCGTGCTCGAAAGTCCGCCGTGAAAGAGGCGGGCCTCCATGGGGTCGGACGAGGCGGCGAATTTCGTGGCGGTCGAGGGGGCAGATGGGGATTTCATCAAGGGGTCCAGGTTCCCGTGAAAAGTACCAGTATCTCCTGTGAAAGTCTATTTCATCGGTGCCAACACCTGCTAGCTTCTCAGGGTCTGACCGGTCGCACCTCTGTTGAGGCCGAGAAGATCATTACGGCCCGGTGGAGCGGGCCATGGGAGGACATCATGAGGAATTTGCTACGCAGGCACATCCTGCGCACGACGGCGCTGGCCGTCACCACGCTTGCACTCGGCATGGGCGGGGTTGCTTCCGCTCAGGATCGCACTTCGGTCAAGATCGGCTACGCGCTGTCGCTGACCGGCCCCAACGCCGGCGGTACCGGCATCACGACGCTGCCCAACTACCAGCTCTGGGTAAAGGAAGTGAACGAAGCGGGCGGCCTGGAAATGCCCGACGGCAAGCGGCTGCCGATCGAAGTCGTGGAATATGACGACCGTTCCTCCGCGGAGGAACTCGTGCGGGCCTTGCAGCGCCTCGCAACCCAGGACGAAGTCGATTTCATCCTGCCGCCGTGGAGCACCGGCTACAACCTGGCCGCGGCACCGCTGCTCGACCGCTACGGCTATCCGCACCTCGCCGCCACTTCGGTGACCGACAAGGCGCCCGAATTCGTGCAGCGCTGGAAGAAAAGCTTCTGGATGCTCGGCGGCGGTCATGACTATACCGGCGCGCTGGCCAAGGTCCTGACCGATGCGGCCGACAAGGGGACGATCAACAAGAAGGTCGCGATGATCTCGATCGCCGACGGCTTCGGCATCGACCTCGTCAATGCCGCCCGGCCCTCCTTCCAGGAAGCAGGGATCGAAGTCGTCTACGACAAGACATACCCGGTCGGCACCACCGACTTCACGCCGATGATCAACGAGGCGAAGGCGAGCGGCGCGGATACCTTCATCGCCTTCTCCTATCCGCCGGAAACCTTCGCGCTGACGCAGCAGGCCCAGGTTGCCGATTTCAATCCCAAGGTCCTCTATTTCGGCGTCGGCACGGCCTTCCCGATCTATGCCAAGAACAATGGTGATGCGATCGACGGCATCATGGGGATCGGGGGCATCGACGGGGCCAGCGAGACCATCGCGGACTATCGCAAGCGTCACGAGGCAGCGACCGGCAAGGCTCCGGACTACTGGGCCAGCGTAATCACCTACGCTTCGCTGGAAATGCTGCAGGAAGCCATCAAGCGCAAGGGGCTCGACCGCGAGGCCGTTTCCGAGGAAATCGCCTCCGGGACCTTCCAGACCGTGCTCGGCGAGACCAAGCTCGAGGACAACCAGCTTCGGGACCTTTGGTGGGCCGGGCAGTGGCAGAACGGCCAGTTCGTCGCCGTCGCGCCGTCCGACCGTCCGGGCGCCGCACAGGCGGTCATCCCGCGGCCGGCCTGGAAGAAGTAACGACGCAACAGGCGCTATCCGCGCCTTCCTCCCTCCCCGACAATCGGGGAGGGAGGTATGCGACATCCGCGTCTTGCCGGCCATTTTCCGGCTGGCATCCGGAACAGTATCTGGCGGCACATGCGCGTCAGGGCCGAACCCGCAAGAAGGAGCAGGCAATGCTCACCACCACCCTCATCTCCGGATTGGTGCTTGGAGGAACCTATGCGCTGATCGCCATGGGGCTGACGATCCAGTACGGCATCGCAAGGATCATGAACCTTGCCTATGGCGAGACGATCATCGCCGCCGCCTTCCTGGCCTATGTTCTCTATGGCCAGTTTGGGATCGACCCCGTGCTCGGCCTGCTCATCGCGGGTCCGATCGGGTTCGCCTTCGGCTACGTCATCTACGGTTTGATGCTGAGGCCGCTCGTGCTGCGCTCGGCAAGCCGTGAGAACCTGGAAATCGATTCCATCCTTGCGACCTTCGGCCTGCTATTCGTGATCCAGGGTGTGATGCTGGTCGTCTTCGGCTCGAACTATACCAGCTACAACTACCTGAATGTCGGCGTCGAAGTCCTCGGCGCGGTGGTCGCCGCCAACCGGCTTCTCGCGCTCGGGCTCGCAATCGTCGTCGGCGGTGGACTTTATCTGCTTCTCACCCGGACGCTCTGGGGTACGGCGCTGCGCGCCGTGGCAGTCGCGCCGAAGTCCGCGCCGCTGGTCGGCATCGACGTCAACCGGGCGGCCCGCTTCGCCTTCGCGATCGGCTGCGGCCTGGCGGCGGCGGGCGGAGTTGTCATCTCCACCTACCAGACGTTCACGGCCACGGCCGGGGTCGTCTTCACCATGAAGGCGCTGGTCGTGGTCATCATGGGTGGCGTCGGCAACATCCTGGGTGCCCTTTCGGCCGGTCTGATCCTCGGGCTCGTGGAGACCTTCGTGGCCTCCTACCTCGATCCGGGCCTCACGCTTGCCGCCACCTACGTCATCTTCCTGGCCGTTCTGCTCTGGCGTCCGGCCGGCCTGTTCGGGAGATCCACGCGATGACCCTGAAGCATCTCGGCTTCGCCATCTTCTTCCTGGCCCTGCTCGCAGCGCTCGCCTGTCTTCCGCTCTATGCTGGCGAGTATGCCGTCACGCTGATGATCGGCATGACCGGCTATGTGGTGATGGCCACCGCCTGGGGCCTGTTCTCGGGTCCGACGCGCTACGTATCGCTGGCGACCGTCGCCTTCTTCGGGATCGGCGCCTATACCGTGAGCGTCCTCAGCGAAGTCCTGCCCTATGCGCTCGTCCTTGTCGCAGCCGCGCTGGTCGGACTTGCCGTCGCGCTCGTCGTGGGCCTTGCGACGCTCAGGCTCGCGGGCGTCTACTTCGTCATCTTCAGCTTCGGCCTTGCCGAACTCGTGCGGCAGCTCGTCACCTGGTACGAAGTCAACATCACCGGCACGCTCGGAAGATACATCTTCCTGCCGGTGACGCCCGAAGGCATCTACTGGCAGCTGCTCGGTCTTGCGGCTGCGACCATTCTGTTTTCCTGGGCGATCGGCCGCAGCCGGCTGGGACTTGCTCTCAAGGTTATCGGCGATGACGAGGTGGTTGCGAGCCATTGCGGCATCAACATCGCCGGCGTGAAGCTCGCGCTCTTCTCGATCAGCGCGGTCATCATCACCCTGGTCGGTGCGATCCAGGCGCCGCGCTGGACCTATATCGAGCCCAGCATCGTCTTCAACCCGACGACGTCGTTCCTGACGCTAATCATGGCCCTGCTGGGCGGTGCGAACCGGCTCTGGGGCCCGCTGCTGGGCGCCATCCCTCTCTTCCTTCTGTTCGAATGGCTCTCGGCCAATTTCCCGAACCACTATCCCATCATTCTCGGCCTCATCTTCATCGCCATCGTCTTCGTGTTGCCGAAGGGCGTGCTGGCCGCGGTCGAGACGATGGTCTCCAGACGATCGGCCGCGAAGGCGCCGGCCGCTGTATCGGAGGCGACGCGATGAGCGAGATCCTGGCCCTTTCCGGCATTACCAAGCGCTTCGGCGGGCTGACCGCCGTCAACGACCTGAGCTTCTCGCTGAATGCGGGCGAGGTGATGGGGCTGCTTGGACCGAACGGCTCCGGCAAGACCACCGTGATGAACATGATCTCGGGCTTCTTCGCGCCGACGCAGGGAGTGATCGCCCTCAAAGGCGAGCCGATCCAGGGCCTCTCGCCTCACAGGATCGCGCGAAAGGGCGTCGCCCGGACCTTCCAGTTGGTGCGGGCCCTACCTTCGCTGACCGTGGCGGAGAATGTCGAGACCGCGCTTGCTTTCGGCAGGCACAAGCTGTGGGGCAGTGCGGCCCGCGAACGCGCGCTGCACCACCTGCAGGAGGTCGGCCTCGCGCAGCGCGCCGACGAGAAGGCGAGCGACCTCACCTATATCGACCAGAAGCGCATGGAGCTTGCCCGCGCGCTTGCCGCCGAACCCGACCTTCTGCTGCTCGACGAGTGGCTCGCGGGCCTCAACCCGACCGAATTGCGCACCGGCATCGATCTCATCCGGTCGCTGGAACGGCGCGGTACGACGATCCTGCTGGTAGAGCATGTCATGGATGCGATCCGGGCGCTGTGCGGCCGTTGCGTGGTGATGAATGCCGGCCGCAAGATTGCCGACGGACCGACGGACGACGTGTTGCGGGATCCTGATGTCGTGCGCGCCTACCTGGGAGACGATCATGCTTGAGACAAGCGATCTATCGCTGCACTACGGCCAGCACCTGGCGCTTGACCGGATCTCGATCTCGGTGGGCAAGGGCGAGACGGTGGTGATCCTCGGAGCGAACGGCGCCGGCAAGTCCTCCCTGCTGAAGGCGATTGCCGGCATGACCCCGGCCGACAGCGGCGCGTCCATACGCTTCGGGGGGCGGGCGATCCAGCAATTGCCCGCGCACGAGGTCGTGGAGGCCGGGATTGCGCTGGTGCCCGAGGGCAGGGGAGTGTTCGGGGATCTCACCGTCGAGGAAAACCTCGCGCTCGGAGCCTATGCCAGGCGGGCACGGGCCCATGCGGACGACAGCCGCGCCTTCGTCTACGATCTGTTTCCCAAGCTGCAGGAGCGCCGCCGCCAGTATGTCAACACGATGTCCGGCGGGGAGCAGCAGATGGTCGCGATCGGCCGCGCGTTGATGTCGAAGCCGGAACTGCTGATGCTGGACGAGCCTAGCCTGGGGCTCGCCCCGGTCGTCGTCGGCGATCTTTTCCGCAGCCTCGGTCGCATCCGCGAAAGGGGCCTGGCGCTTCTGATCGTGGAACAGAACGTCAAGATGAGTCTTTCGATCGCGGACCGGGGTTACCTGGCCGAGGCGGGCCGGATCACCGGCGAAGACACGGCCAGCAACCTGATGAACGACATAGCCGTGCAGCGTGCCTTTCTCGGCAGCGCCGCATGATCGAACCCACCGAAGCGAGGACATTGGAGAACCGCATGAGCATCCTGGGCCTGAAGATCAACAATATCGAAGTGGAAGCCGCCGACGGTCGCGTCTTCGAACGCATGAACCCGATTTCCGGCGAGGTCGCGTCGAAGGTCGCCGCGGCTACGGTTGAAGATGCACGCCAGGCAGCCAATGCCGCCGCCAAGGCGTTTCCCGCATGGGCGGCGACCTCGCCGGGGCAGCGCCGCAAGCTCCTGATGGCCGCTGCCGACCGGCTCCAGGAGAAAGCGCAGGAGTTCGTTGCCGCGATGGCCGAGGAGACCGGCGCGACGGCGGGATGGGCGATGTTCAACGTGGGGCTTGCCGCCGACATGCTGCGCGAGGCGGCGTCGATGACGACCCAGATCACCGGAGAGGTGATCCCCTCGAACCGGCCCGGCAGCCTGGCAATGGCCGTCCGCCAGCCGGCAGGCGTCATCCTGTCCATGGCTCCCTGGAACGCGCCCGTCATTCTCGGCGTACGCTCGCTCGCCATGCCGCTTGCCTGCGGCAACACCGTCGTCATGAAGACCTCGGAGATCTGCCCGCGCACGCATCGCCTGATCGTTGACGCGCTCCATGAGGCCGGCCTTCCGGAAGGCGTTCTCAATGCCATCTCCAACGCACCGGAGGATGCGGGAAAGATCGTGGAGGCGCTCATCGCCCATCCCGCCGTCCGCCGGGTCAACTTTACCGGCTCCACCCGCGTCGGCCGCATCATTGCCGAAACCGCGGCACGTCACCTGAAGCCCGCCCTGCTGGAACTCGGCGGAAAGGCGCCGCTCGTCGTGCTGGATGACGCGGATGTGGGCGAGGCGGTCGCCGCGGCCGCGTTCGGCGCCTACATGAACCAGGGCCAGATCTGCATGTCGACGGAGCGCCTGGTTGTCGACGAGAAGATCGCCGACGAATTCGTGGAAGCGATGGCGGCCAAGGTGCGCACGCTGAAGGCCGGGGATCCGCGCCGCAGCGATTCACCGCTCGGGTCGCTGGTCGACCTGAAGGCGGCCCAGCGCGTGGAAGCGCTGGTGAAGGATGCCGTGTCGAAGGGGGCCGTTCTTGCCGCGGGCGGCGGGAGCGAAGGAACGCTGATGGACGCGACCCTTCTCGACCGTGTCACGCCTGCGATGCGCATCTATGCCGAGGAAAGCTTCGGGCCTGTTGCCTCCGTCGTGCGGGTCGGCTCGATCGACGAGGCAGTCAGGATCGCCAACGACACGGAATACGGCCTGTCAGCCGCGGTTTTCGGTCGCGATGTCAACCGCGCGATGAGCGTGGCCCGCCGCATCGAGACCGGCATCTGCCACATCAACGGCCCGACCGTGCACGACGAGGCGCAGATGCCGTTCGGGGGCGTCAAGAATTCGGGATACGGGCGCTTCGGGGGCAAAGCCGGTATCGCGGAGTTCACGGAACTCCGCTGGCTGACCGTGCAGGACGGCCATCTTCATTACCCCATCTAGGATATCTTCGGGCCTCAACGAAAATGGCGCAGCAATCGCTGCGCCATTTTGCGTTCCGGTGTCTGAAATGACCGGCTGTCAGATCGGCACGTAGGGCGTCACCTCGTTGAAGCCGCGCCAGATCATTTCGAGAGCGACGTAGAGGATGACCGCAAGCCCGACATAGGCAATCCAGCGGTGCTTGTGCAGAAGGCGGGCGATGAAGGTCGCGGCCAGACCCATCAGGGCAATCGACAGCGCAAGACCGAAGATCAGTACGATCGGATGCTCCCGCGCGGCACCGGCGACGGCCAGGACGTTGTCGAGCGACATCGAGACGTCGGCGATGACGATCTGCCAGGCGGCCTGGGCAAAGGTCTTGCGGGGCGCGGCGCCGGCGACGGTCCCGTCGGCATTGAGGTCGGCATCCTCGAGCGCCTCGTTCGCATCCGCTTCCTCGGCATGAGTGGTGCGCAGTTCGCGCCACATCTTCCAGCAGACCCAGAGAAGCAGAACGCCACCTGCGAGAAGCAGACCGACGATCTGCAGCAGCTGCGTGGTCGCCCCGGCAAACACGATGCGAAGCAGCGTGGCGGCGATGATGCCGATGAGGATGGCCTTGTTGCGTTGTTCCTTGGGAAGTCCTGCTGCTGCGAGGCCGATGACGATCGCATTGTCGCCCGCCAGCACCAGGTCGATCATGATGACCTGCAGGAAGGCCGTAATCACTTCCTGCGAGAATAATTCGCCCATATTTCACCCTGTCCTTTTCTGCGGGACCCGGAGCTAAGCGTCGCTGACCATCCTCCCCCGTGCGGTGCGCGCGAGGGTCAAGGTAGATTGTCGACGGCGGCTATCTGATCACAACCGTGGCGCCCTGATCGAATTCTGCAGTCCGACATCGCAGCCAAACGCTGCCAGAGGGGCCCGGACTGGTAACCGCACACCTATTCCTATCGTTGCTGAAACTCAAGCGGTGCCACTCCGATCCCCGACCGAAAATACCTGTGGCGAAAGGCGTAAAAGAAAAGGGGAGGCGCGGCTTCGATCAGAAGCCCGCCAGCCTCGGGAGCCACGTGGAGAGGGAGGGCACGAAGGTGATCAGCAACAGGATCACGCCATAGGCGATGAGGAAGGGCGCCAGCTCGCGGGTAATTTCGCTCACCCTGATCTTCACCACGGATGAAACCACGAAGAGCAGGGCGCCCACCGGTGGCGTGATGAGGCCGACCGTGAGGTTGAGGATCACGATCATGGCGAACTGGATCGGGTCGATGCCCAGCTGGAAGGCGATCGGCGCAAGGATCGGGACCAGGATCATCACCCCCGGCAACGGGTCCATGAACATGCCGAAGATCAACAGCAGCACGTTGACGGCGAGCAGGAAGACGATCGGGCTGAGGTTCCAGCCGATGATCGTGTCCGCAAGGAACTGGGGCACCCCTTCGATGATCAGCACCCAGGCGAAGGCGCGCGCCGAGGCAAGGATCAGCAGGATGCCGACGGTCACCATGGCCGAGCGGAAGATGATCTCGGGAAGGTCCCGCACTTTCAGGGACCGGTAGATGAACATGCCGCAGAAGAGGGCATAGAAGACCGCGATGACGGATGCTTCGGTGGGCGTGAACCAGCCGAGCCGAATGCCGCCGACGACGATGACGATGAGTGCGAGGGCGGGAACCGCAAAGAGCGTGTTGGCCGCCATCTCCCGAAGGCTCGGGCGGATTTCCATCGAGCGGTAGTTTCGCTTGCGGGAGACGTAGAAGTTCACCGCGCACATGGCCGCTGAGATGATGAGGCCCGGCACCACGCCGGCGAGGAACAGCCCGCCCACCGAGACGCGCTGGTCCTGGAGGGCGTAGATGATCATGGTGATGGACGGCGGTATGATCGGGTCGACGACCGCGACGGCGGCCGCAAGTGCTGACGCGTATCGCTTGTGATAGCCGCTCTTCTCCATCATCCGGATCGACATCGCACCGGGGCCGGCGGCGGCGGCGAGCGCCGAGCCGGAAATCCCGGCGAACAGCGTCGTGGAGATGATGCTGGCATAGCCCAGGCCTCCCCGCGCCCTGCCGACGAACTGCGATGCCAGCCGCAGCAGGTGATGGGTCAGCGCCCCGCCGGTCATCAACTCGGCTGCGAGGATGAAGAAGGGCACGGCCAGAAGCGGGAAGCTGTCCACGCCGGTGAACATTTCCTTGATCACCACTATCTGCGGGTAGTTGCTGCCGAGGACCACGGCGAGCCACGTGGCGATCGCCAGCGTGAAGGCCACGGGAACCCCGAGAGCAAGCAGGATGAAGAACGAGGTGAAGAGGATGATGATCATGGGATTGCGACGTCTTCGGCTGGAGCGTGAGGGACGGTGGTGACGGTCAACCCGCAACGGGCGGGACGTCGTCCCCCTGCTGGAGGGCGCCCATTCCGCCGGCAAGATAGGTCCTCAGGACCAGCAGCAGGTGAAGGATGAGCAGGCCGAAGCCGATGGGCATCGCAAGGTAGATGTAGCCGAACGGAATCCGGGTCGAGGGCGTCGTCTGGAACATCGTCCGCTCGACGTAGATCTTGCCGGCCCAGATCATCGTCAGGAAGAAGATGATCATGATGGCTGCGACGATCGCGCGGATGACGCGTGCGGACCGCGCGCCCAGTACCGCCTGCAGATTGTCGATGGCGACAAGGCCCCCGTGGCGCAGCGTCAGGCCCGCGCCGATAAAGGTCAGCCAGATCATCAGGTGGCGGGCGACCTCGTCCGACCATGTAATCGAATGGTTGGTGAAGTAGCGAAGGCAGACATTGCTGAAGACGAGACCTGCCATCACCGAGAGGATGGCGATCATAGCCCATCGATTGGCTTCGACGAAGATCGTTTCCGCCTTGCGTACCAGCATTTCAAGTCCTCCCGTCGAAGAGGCGCGCGCACCGCATCGATGCGGGACGCGCGCGCCAAGGATCATTTCGTCGCGATGATCTGGTCGATCAGGTCCTTGGAGAAGGTCCCGTAATACTGTTCGTAGGCAGCCTGGATCGCCTGCTGGAACTGGGCCTTCTGCTCGTCGCTCAGCACGTTAACCTGGATACCCGCCTGCCTGGAGGTTTCGACGCCATTCTTTTCGGAATTGTCGACGAAGGCGCGCATGGCTTCCTTGCCCTTGATGGCGCCGTCGGCGAAGATCTTCTTGTCTTCGTCCGAAAGGCTGTCCCAGAAGGTCGGCGAGACGATCAGCATGGCGGGCGAGTAGACGTGTCCCGAAATGGTCAGGTACTTCTGCACTTCCCACAGCTTTGCCGACACGATCACCGAGAGCGGGTTTTCCTGTCCGTCGATCGCGCCCTGCTGCAGGGCGGGGATGACTTCCGGCCAGGACATTGGCGTCGGAGCGGCGCCTGCCGTTTCGAATGCCGTGATGTGAACCGGGTTCTCCATCGTGCGGATCTTGAGGCCCGCAAGGTCTTCCGGCTTCTCGATGGGCTGGCGATTGTTGGTGATGTGGCGGAAGCCCTGTTCGCCCCATGCAAGCGCGATCAGCTGACGTTCGGCGAACTTCGCGAGGATGTCCTCGCCGATCGGACCGTCGAGGACGGCGCGCGCATGACCGAGGTCACGGAAGAGGAAGGGAATGTCCGTCACGCCGATCTCGGGCACGAAGTTGGAAAGCGCGCCGGAGGAGACGACAACGGCCTGGACGCCGGTTCCGAGCTGAAGGCCTTCGATGACCTCGCGCTCACCGCCCTGGGCGGAGGAGGGGAAATGCGTGAAGGTGAAACGACCGCCGCTGGTTTCGGTGACATAATTGTCCCAACCATCGGCCGCGGCGCCGTAGTGCGATTCCTTTGCGAGGGCATAAGCGATCTTGACTTCGGTGCTCTGGGCAAGGGCGCTGCCCGTCCAGAGCGCGGAAGCGGCCAGGCCAAGTGCGGCGAGGCGGCCGAAAAGCATGTTCATGAGTGTCTCCTCCTTCTTCGATACCCGCTTGTGCAAGTTTCTCGTCCGTCCATCCGCGAAAAGCCAGGCGGGGTCAAGCTGTCAGGCAACCGGCCAAGTACGCTCCCCGGCCAATGCAGGGATTTTTGCGGCGGAGCCATTCCGACCGGGCCATCCGGCGCCCGTCCGTCCGGCTGATGATGAGGAATCCTGAACTGGCCTGTTTTAATCTTCCCGGCGCCGTCTATATTGCCGCCGTTCCGAAACCCGATGACACGGCGAGGCGGCATGACGCAGAAGAAAGTCCTGGTGGTCGGAGGAGCCGGCTATATCGGCTCGCATACCTGCCTGGTCCTGGCGGAGAGGGGCTACGAGCCCGTCGTCTTCGACAATCTCTCCAATGGTCATGCGGAGTTCGTCCGCTGGGGACCTCTTGAAGAGGGAGATATCCGCGACAGAAAGCGGCTGGACGAGGTGTTTGCCAAGCACCGTCCGGACGCCGTTCTGCATTTTGCGGCCCTGATCGAGGTGGGGGAATCCGTGAAGGATCCCGTCTCTTTCTACGAGAACAATGTCGGCGGCGCGCTCAACCTCCTGGCGGCCGTACTTTCGGCGGGCGTCGATGCCTTCGTCTTCTCGTCGACCTGTGCGACCTACGGTCTTCCCGAGCGGGTGCCGATGGACGAGACCCATCCCCAGGCTCCGATCAATCCCTATGGTCGCACCAAGTGGATCATTGAGCAGGCGCTCAAGGACTACGGCACCTACAAGGGCCTGCGCTCCGTCATGCTGCGCTATTTCAATGCCGCCGGGGCGGATCCCGAGGGCCGGATCGGCGAGTGGCATAGCCCCGAGACCCACGCCGTGCCGCTGGCGATCGAGGCGGCTCTCGGTCGCCGAGACGGTTTCAAGGTATTCGGCAGCGACTACGACACGCGGGACGGCACCTGCGTTCGCGACTATATCCACGTCCTCGACCTTGCGGACGCGCATGTCCGCGCGGTCGACTATCTCCTCGGAGGCGGACAGACCGTCGAACTGAACCTCGGCACCGGCACCGGGACGACGGTCAAGGAACTGCTGGCAGCCATCTCAGCGGTCTCCGGCAAACCCTTCCCGGTCGAATATGTCGGCCGGCGTGACGGCGATTCCACCTCGCTTGTCGCGGACAATGCGAGGGCACGCGAGGTTCTCGGCTGGGAGCCCCGATACGGTCTCGGCGACATCATCGGCTCGGCGTGGAAGTGGCATTCCCGCACCAATTCCGGTGCCGGCAGGTGAAGCGTCGGTAACAATCTGTCATCGGACCGCGATGGATCGTTCGCCCGGCTTTCTCGTTGTCTCTCCTGCGAACGGTGCGGGCACCTTCTGCCCGCGGGGTGCGTTTTCAAGGAGAACCAATATGAGAAGAATTGTCGCATCCGTATTCGTTGCAGCGGTTGCCGGTGGAGGGGTGACTGCCGCCGTTGCGGCGGATGCTACCCGCTATTCCGAGCCGGCCTATGAGGCGGACGCCCGCAACGGCGTCAAGATCGGCTACCTGACCTGCGACATCGGGGGTGGCGTCGGATATGTCCTCGGCTCCGCCAAGGAAGTGAGCTGCGTCTTCACCTCAACCGACGGCATCCGGCAGGACGAGTATGTCGGAAGCCTCCGCAAGATGGGTATCGACCTCGGCTTCACCACCCGGGGCAGGCTGGTCTGGGCGGTCTTTGCACCGACGGCCGGCTACCATTCGGGTTCGCTCGCCGGCCTCTACCAGGGCGCAACTGCGGAAGCGACCGTCGGCGCGGGCATCGGCGCCAACGTCCTGGTGGGCGGCACGTCCGGCTCGATCCATCTGCAGACCGTCAGCATCCAGGGGCAACTGGGCCTCAACATCGCGGCGACTGGCACCTCGATGACGCTCACGCCGGTCAGTTGATCGGAATAGCCATCGGGAATGGACGGGCCCTCCATCGCGGAGGGCCTTTTCACATCCCGGGTGCGCCGACTCCTGCCACCTTGTCCGCGATCCGTAATGCGCCCGGACGTCGCGGAACGGCTGGCTTGAGTCTCACAACGATCCGGGGTATTCGCCCCCCTTCGAACGACCAAGCTCCGAGGCAGTTGTGAACAACGGCATTCAGACCCCCTATTACCTGATCGACAAAACGAGCCTGCTCCGCAACATGGAGCGGATCGCGCGGGTCCGCGAGGCGTCGGGGGCAAAGGCGCTTCTCGCTCTGAAATGCTTCGCCACATGGTCGGTCTTCGACTTCATGCGCGACTACATGGATGGCACGACCTCGTCCTCGCTGAATGAGGTGCGCCTCGGCCACGAGCGGTTCGGCAAGGAGACGCATGCCTATTCGGTGGCCTATGCGGACTACGAGATCGACGAAGTCGTCAGCCACGCCGACAAGATCATTTTCAACTCGATCAGCCAGCTGGAGCGATACGCGGACAAGGCCGCCGGGATCGTCCGCGGTCTGCGCCTCAATCCGCAGGTCTCGTCCTCCAGCTTCGACCTCGCAGATCCGGCGCGTCCGTTCTCGCGGCTGGGCGAATGGGACCTCGCCAAGGTCGAGCCGGTGATGGACCGGATTAGCGGCTTCATGATCCACAACAACTGTGAAAACAGCGACTTCTCGCTCTTCGACCGGATGCTGGGGGAGATCGAGCAGAAGTTCGCACCCCTGCTGCACAAGGCCGAATGGGTCAGCCTCGGCGGCGGCATCCATTTCACGGGCGACGACTATCCGATCGACCTGTTTTCCGAGCGGCTGAAGCGCTTCGCCGGCGAATACGGCGTACAGGTCTACCTGGAACCGGGCGAGGCTTCGATCACGCGCTCGACGACGCTCGAGGTCACGGTGCTCGACACGCTGTTCAACGGAAAGAACCTGGCGATCGTCGATTCTTCGATCGAGGCGCACATGCTCGACCTCCTGATCTACCGGGAGAGTGCAAAGGTTGCGCCGAACACGGGCTCGCACCGCTACATGGTCTGCGGAAAGTCCTGCCTCGCGGGAGATATCTTCGGCGAGTTCAACTTCGAGAAGGAACTGAATGTCGGCGACCGCATCTCGTTTCAGGACGCGGCCGGTTACACGATGGTCAAGAAGAACTGGTTTAACGGCGTGAAGATGCCGGCAATCGCCATCCGCGAGCTGGATGGCAGCATCAGGACGGTCCGCGAGTTCGACTACGCGGACTACGAGCAAAGCCTCTCCTGAGGCTTCTGACGATTGGACACAAGGAGTTGGTCCCCATTATGAAAAAGAACGTCCTCATCATCGGTGCCGGTGGCGTCGCCCAGGTGGTGGCGCACAAGTGCGCCCAGAACAACGACGTGTTGGGCGATATCCACATCGCGTCGCGCACGAAGGCAAAGTGCGACGCAATCATCGCCTCGGTGAATGAGAAGAAGGCGATGAAGCAGCCCGGCGTCCTCGAGGCGCATGCGCTCGACGCTCTCGACATCGAGGCGACGAAGGACCTGATCCGCAAGACCAAGTCCGAGATCGTCATCAATGTCGGCACGGCCTTCCTCAACATGTCCGTGCTGCGCGCCTGCATCGACACGGGCGTCGCCTATATCGACACCGCCATCCACGAAGAGCCGAACAAGATCTGTGAAACGCCGCCGTGGTACGGCAACTACGAGTGGAAGCGCGCGGCCGAATGCGAGGAGAAGGGCATTACCGCCATCCTCGGCGCCGGCTTCGATCCGGGTGTCGTCAACGCCTATGCGCGCCTTGCGAAGGACGAGTATCTCGACAAGGTCACGGACGTCGATATCGTCGATATCAACGCCGGAAGCCATGGCAAGTACTTCGCCACGAACTTCGACCCGGAAATCAACTTCCGCGAGTTCACCGGCGTCGTCTACTCCTGGCAGGGCGGCGAGTGGAAGGTCAACAAGATGTTCGAGATCGGCAAGGACTACGACCTGCCGGTCGTCGGGACGCGCCGCGCCTACCTCTGCGGCCATGACGAAGTCCATTCGCTGGCCAAGAACATGGATGGCGCGGACGTCCGCTTCTGGATGGGCTTTGGCGACCACTACATCAACGTCTTCACAGTCCTGAAGAACATCGGCCTTCTGTCGGAGCAGCCGGTAAAGCTTGCGGACGGTTCGGAAGTCGTGCCGCTGAAGGTGGTCAAGGCCTGCCTGCCGGATCCCGCCTCGCTTGCCCCGAACTACGAAGGCAAGACCTGCATCGGCGACTTCGTGAAGGGGATCAAGGACGGCAAGGAACGGACCGTCTTCATCTACAACGTGGCCGACCACAAGGAAGCCTATAACGAAGTCGGCAGCCAGGGCATTTCCTACACCGCCGGCGTTCCCCCTGTCGCCGCCGCCATGCTGGTCGCCACCGGCGAGTGGGACGTGAAGAAGATGGCGAATGTCGAGGAACTGCCGCCCAGGCCGTTCCTGAACATCCTCAACCATATCGGCCTGCCGACCTGGATCCGCGACGAACAGGGCGAGCGACCGCTCGACTTCTCCTGATCGTCTTCCTGCTTGACTATCCGATGCCGCAGCGGTTCTCCGTTGCGGCATTTTTCTTTTGTAGCGCCACCCTTCAGGCGGCGGCTTCATCCAGCATTTGGGCTTCGACGCATGCGTCCAGGAATGCCCTTCGCGCGGTTTCGGCTTGTCGAGCATCGGCGAGCGCGACGGTGCACGCTTCCTTGGCCTGGCGGTAGCACTCGCCGTAGATGGCGGGCCATCGGAAGTCGAGATAGGCGAGGGCCTCGCGCGGTCCCCTGATCGTTTCCGGAAATCCGTAGCCGACGCGGACACGGACGGGAGAAGGCCAGCGGATGTCGCTGGTGGTGATCATCATGTTCATTTCGATACCCTGAATTCCGGGCAGATGAACGCGACAGGTTGGTGATGGTTGCAGGAAAAATAAGAGAAAATGCGAGGAGCGCTTCCGGCCGGCGATGGCTGGCGCCGCCGGCCGGAAGGGGAGGGTGCTACAGCTGTACCTTCTCGTTTTCGCCGATCTCCGGCTTGGCGCTCGATACCGCGGCCGCAGCCATCTTGATATAACTTACCACGGTGCCCGGGCTGTCCCAGAACTCGGCGAACGAAGGATTGATCTTCAGCACGCGGACCGACGGATCGTCGGGGCTGTCCCACCAGGCCTTGGCGGGCGTTGACCAGATCTCGCGGATCAGCTCACGGTCATTGGAGACTTCCGCCGTGCCTGAAACCGAAACATATTTCTGGCCCTTCGGCTCTGCGAACGAAAGGCAGACGTTCGGCGAGCGGGAAACTTCCTCGTCCTTGTGGCTGGCGACGTCCGTCAGGAAGTAAATCGCGCCATCCTCCTTCTTCGTGTAGGCGGACATCGGCCGCGAACGAATGTCCCGGCCGTCATGCGTCGCCAGCATGCAGAAGCCGATCTTGTCCATGAGGTCCCATACCTTCGCGGTATCGTCTTGATTGGTCATTGCGGGTCTCCTTTTACCAGTTCGAAGAACCCCGCAACCGGCCATCGGTTCCTGCGGTGATCGATGCGAAGGCGCGTTGGCGACGCGCGTGCGGTGTCACCGATGCGGTCCCGGCGGAGTGAGCCGCGAGCGGGATTGCATGATGCGGATCCGCCGCTTAAGCAGGATGGCGATGTCAGAGCGAAACGGATCGGCAATGAACGACAGCAACTATTACGCCCGGCTCGGCGGTCTTCCCGGGCAGACCCAACTGCTATCCAGCAAGGCGGTCTTCACGACAGCCTATGCGGTCATCCCGCGGTCGGTCATGACCGACATCGTCACCAGCGTTCTGCCGCACTGGGAGGGCACGCGCGCCTGGATCATCGCGCGGCCGATGACCGGTTTCTCCGAGACGTTCGCCCAGTATGTGATGGAGGTCGAGGCCGGCGGCGGCAGCCTTCGCCCCGAGCCCGACAGCCGGGCCCAGGCGGCCCTGTTCGTCACCGAAGGAGAGATGACCGTCGAACTGGACGGCAAGCCCCATCAGTTGCGCACTGGCTCCTTCGCCTACCTTCCGGCAGGCAGTTCGTGGAGCCTGCGGAACCGTTCCGCGACACCGGTCCGGTTCCACTGGATCCGCAAGGTCTTCCAGGTCGTGGACAGCCTTGCGCCGCCGCCTGCCATATTCACCCATGAGAGCGAGCAGCAGATGGTCGCCATGCCGGATACCGACGGCAAATGGGCGACCACCCGGTTCATCGATCCTGCCGACGTCCGGTACGACATGCACGTCAATATCGTCACGTTCGAACCGGGCGGCACGATCCCCTTCATGGAGACGCACGTGATGGAGCACGGGCTCTACGTGCTCGAGGGCAAGGCCGTCTACCGGCTCAATACCGACTGGGTGGAAGTCGAGGCGGGCGATTTCATGTGGCTGCGCGCGTTCTGCCCGCAGGCCTGCTATGCCGGCGGCCCCGGGCGTTTCCGGTACCTGCTCTACAAGGACGTCAACCGCCACGTCGCGCTCTGGTAACTCCGGTCGCCGGAGAAAACGGAGGCCGGTCAAGCCGGCCCCCGGGATCACTCATTGCTTCTGCCAGCTCTTCACCAGTTCGTCATAGTTGACGGTGACGGGCTGTTCCTTCTCGTTCTCGACGGCCGGCTGCGGTGCAAGGTTGCCCTTGGCGACCGCGTCCTTGTGCCAGTAGTCGAGATCATGCTCCTCGGCGAGCTTCGGGCCGATATCACCCTGGACACCGGCGCGTTCGAGGCGCTCCAGCACCTTCTCCTGTTCCTCGCAAAGCGAATCCATGGCTTCCTGGGCAGTCTTTGCACCCGAGGATGCGTCACCGATCGCCTGCCACCAGAGCTGCGCCAGCTTGGGATAATCAGGGATGTTGGTGCCTGTCGGCGACCACTGGACACGGGCCGGCGAGCGGTAGAACTCGATCAGGCCGCCGAGCTTCGGCGCACGTTCCGTGAAGGAATCGTGGTTGATCGAGGAATCCCGGATCAGGGTCAGCCCGACATGGCTCTTCTTCACGTCGACGGTCTTGGAGACCACGAACTGGGCATAGAGCCATGCCGCCTTTGCGCGGTCGTCCGGTGTGGACTTGAGCAGCGTCCACGATCCGACGTCCTGGTAGCCGAGCTTCATGCCGTCCTTCCAGTAGACGCCGTGCGGGCTCGGGGCGAAGCGCCATTTCGGGGTGCCGTCCTCGTTGACCACCGGCAGGCCGTCCTTCACGAAGTCGGCGGTGAAGGCGGTGTAGGTGAACATCTGCTGGGCGACGTCGCCCTGCGAGGGGACGGGGCCCGATTCAGAGAAGGTCATGCCGGCGGCGGCTGCCGGGGCATAGGCCTTCATCCAGTCCAGGTATTTCTGGATGGCATAGACAGATGCCGGGCCGTTGGTATCGCCGCCGCGCGCGACGCATGAGCCCACCGGACGGGAGTTTTCATCGACCTTGATGCCCCATTCGTCGACCGGAAGGCCGTTCGGCAGGCCCTTGTCGCCGTTGCCGGCCATCGAGAGCCAGGCATCGGTGAACCGCCATCCGAGCGACGGGTCCTTCTTGCCGTAGTCCATGTGGCCGTAGACCTTCTTGCCGTCGAGCTCGCGGCCGGTGAAGAATTCGGCAATGTCCTCATAGGCGGACCAGTTGACCGGAACGCCGAGGTCGTAGCCGTACTTCGCCTTGAAGTCGGCCTTGTTCTTCTCGTCGTTGAACCAGTCGTAGCGGAACCAGTAGAGGTTGGCGAACTGCTGGTCCGGCAACTGGTAGAGGTCGCCGTCCGGCGCGGTCGTGAACTTCAGGCCGATGAAGTCATCCAGGTCCAGCATGGGATTGGTAACGTCCTTGCCTTCGTTCGCCATCCAGTCGGTCAGCGAGCGTGCCTGCTGGTAGCGCCAATGGGTGCCGATGAGGTCGGAGTCGTTGACATAGGCGTCGTAGACGTTTTCACCGGACTGCATCTGGGTCTGCAGCTTCTCGACGACATCGCCCTCGCCGATCAGGTCGTGGCTGATCTTGATGCCGGTAATGGCGGTGAATGCCGGTGCGAGTACCTTGGACTCGTATTCATGCGTGGTGATGGTTTCCGAGACGACCTTGATGTCCATCCCCGCGAAGGGCTGGGCCGCATCGACGAACCACTGCATTTCCTTTTCCTGGTCCGCGCGCGAGAGCGAGGACATGTCGCCGATTTCGGCGTCGAGGAACTGTCTTGCCTCTTCCATTCCGGCGAAGGCATGCCCTGTCATTGCAAGCAGCAGCGCTGCCGTCGTCGTCATAAGATGCGCTCGCATGTCATCCTCCCATGGGTTGCGATTGCACTCGGTCATGCGCGGAGGCGGGGCTTTCCGTCTCCGTATTGCTTGCCTCAGACCGTCCTGAACACGACGACCGCGTAGAGAATGCTGATGACAAGAGCCCACCACAGGCTGAGGTCCGTGAGCCCCAGCCATGCGAGGTGAATGAAGGCCGCTCCGAGCAGCGCGATGAACAGCCGGTCGCCCCGCGTGGTCTCGAAGCCAAGAAGGCCGAAGCGGGGATTTCCGCCGGGGCGCGCATATTCCCAGACCGCCATCAGCGCGAGCAGCGCAAAGATCGTCAGGAAGAACATCGCGGTCGGAAACGACCAGGCCATCCATCCGCCCGGGATGAGCGGCGCCGACCAGTCACGCGCTCCATCCTTTACGGGAAGCGACATGGCGAGCGACGTTGCGGCGGCCGCGTAAACGAGGAGCACGCCCCCCAGGGCGACGGGCCAGCGGCGGCCTCGATGAGCGACGGCTTTCGACATCAGACCCTCCCCAGGGCGAAGCCCTTGGCGATGTAGTTGCGAACGAAATAGATGACCAGCGCGCCCGGGATGATCGTCAGCACGCCGGCCGCCGCGAGGACGCCCCAGTCCAGGCCCGAGGCGGAAACCGTGCGGGTCATCGTCGCGGCGATGGGCTTGGCGTCGGTCGTCGTCAGCGTGCGGGCGATCAGCAGTTCGACCCAGGAGAACATGAAGCAGAAGAAGGCCGCCACCCCGATGCCGCTTGCGATCAGCGGCATGAATATCTTCACGAAGAAGCGCGGGAAGGAATAGCCGTCGATATAGGCCGTTTCGTCGATCTCCTTGGGAACGCCGGACATGAAGCCTTCGAGGATCCACACCGCAAGGGGCACGTTGAAGAGGCACTGGGCGATGGCGACGGCGATATGGGTGTCGATCAGGCCGAAGGCGGAATAGAGCTGGAAGAACGGCAGCGCGAAGACCGCCGGCGGCGCCATGCGGTTCGTCAGGAGCCAGAAGAACAGGTGCTTGTCCCCGAGAAACCGGTAGCGAGAGAAGGCGTAGGCGGCGGGAAGGGCGGCGGTCACCGAGATGATGGTGTTCAGGACCACGTAGATGATCGAGTTGATATAGCCGTTGTACCAGGATGGATCGGTGAAGATCACCATGTAGTTGCGGAGCGTCGGAGCTTGCGGCCAGAGCGAGAAGGGCCCGAGGATTTCGGCATTCGTCTTGAAGCTCATGTTGGCCAGCCAGTAGATCGGCAGGATGAGGAAGACGATGTAGACGGTCGGGACGATGAAGGCCCAGCGTGGCTTGATGTCTGCGCTCATTTCGGGCCCCCTATCGCTGCGCGTCCTGGCTGGTCATGACGGTATAGAAGACCCATGACAGCAGCAGGATGATCAGGAAGTAGATGATCGACATGGCGGCAGCCGGGCCGAGATCGAACTGGCCGATCGCCATCTTCACCAGGTCTATCGACAGGAACGTCGTCGAGTTCCCGGGCCCGCCGCCGGTGACCACGAAGGGTTCGGTGTAGATCATGAAGGAGTCCATGAAGCGCAGGAGAACGGCGATCAGCAGCACGCGCTTCATCTTCGGAAGCTGGATGTAGCGGAAGACCGACCAGCGGGAGGCGCCGTCGATCTGTGCGGCCTGATAGTAGGCATCGGGGATCGAGACGAGGCCGGCATAGCAGAGCAGGACGACGAGGCTCGTCCAGTGCCAGACATCCATGACGATGACCGTGGCCCAGGCGTCCACCGGGTCCTGCGTATAGTTGTAGTCGACGCCGAGGACCCGGAGGTAATGGCCAAGGAAGCCGATATCGACCCTCCCGAACACCTGCCAGATCGTGCCGACGACGTTCCAGGGGATGAGCAGCGGCAATGCCATCAGGACCAGGCAGACCGGTACGCCGATGCCTTGCTTCGGCATGTGGAGGGCGATGAAGATCCCAAGCGGTATCTCGATTGCGAGGATTACGAGCGAGAAGATGAGGTTTCGCAGCAGCGCGTCCCAGAAGCGATCCGATTCCAGGATCTCGACGAACCAGTCGGTGCCGGCCCAGAAGAAGGCATTGTTGCCGAACGTGTCCTGGACCGAGTAGTTCACCACCGTCATCAGGGGCACGACCGCCGAGAAGGCAACGAGCAGCAGGACCGGGAGGACCAGGAACCAGGCTCGGTTGTTCCATGTCTTTTCCATGCTCAGCTTCCCATCTCGACGCGCCATGAATCCGCAAAGATGCCGATTGCGGCCGGATCGAATTCGACCCTCGGATCGGCGGGGATCTCTTCGTCCTCCGGCACGACCGCAGCGATCGGCTGGCCGCAGAAGGTCGCCCGCACGATCTTCTGGCGGCCGGTGTCCTCGACCCTGGAGATCGAGATCGGCATGCCTTCGCGCGAGAGCCGCACGAATTCGGGACGAATGCCCAGTTCGAGCCGCAGCGCCCCCTCGGTCCTGGGAGCGCCGGGGAGCAGGATCGACTGGTCGCCGATCATGGCGCGCGCTCCCTCGACCTCGACGGGCATCACGTTCATGCCGGGCGAGCCGATGAAGTAACCGACGAAGGTGTGGCTCGGCCGCTCGAAGAGTTCTGCCGGCGTGCCGATCTGGACGATCTGGCCGTCGTGCATGACGACCACCTTGTCGGCGAAGGTCAGGGCCTCGGTCTGATCGTGCGTCACGTAGACCATGGTGAAGCCCGAGTGCCGGTGAAGCCGCTTCAACTGCGAGCGGAGGACCCACTTCATGTGCGGATCGATGACCGTGAGGGGCTCGTCAAAGAGGATTGCATTGACGTCGGAGCGGACGAGGCCACGGCCGAGCGAGATCTTCTGCTTCTGGTCGGCCGTCAGGCCGCGCGCGCGGCGCGTCGCCATTCCGGCGAGGTCGGTCATCTCCAGGATGTGTTCGACCCGCTTCCTTACCTCAGCTTCCGGAACATGCCGGTTGCGCAAGGGAAAGGCCAGGTTGTCGTAGACGGTCATCGTGTCGTAGATCACCGGGAACTGGAAGACCTGGGCGATATTCCGTTCCCGCGTCGAGAGCTTCGTCACGTCCCTCCCGTCGAAGAGTATCCTTCCCTCGGTGGGATGAAGCAGGCCCGAGATGATGTTGAGGAGCGTGGTCTTGCCGCATCCCGAGGGGCCGAGAAGCGCATAGGCACCGCCGTCGGCCCATTCGTGGTTGACCTCCTTGAGCGCATAATCGCCAGCGGCCTCGGCGCGGGGGCCGTAGGCGTGGCGGATATGATCGAGACTGATGCGTGCCATGTCCGCTCCCTCACATCCCTTCATGCGCCGGGCCCGCCCAGGAGCGTCCGCTCGCGGGAGCGAACGCCATCAGGTGGCGGGTGTCCAGGAAAATGTCGATCGACCGGTCGGGGTCGATGTCGTGGATGCCGCGCGTCAGCAGCACCCACCGCGTGCCGGAAAACTCCAGGTGGATGAAGCTTTCCGAGCCTGTAATCTCCGATACCTGCGTGCGCGCCGTCAGCGGAACGCTGGACGGGCGGGGCTCCAGCGACAGGTGATGCGGATGGAAGGCCACCGTGACCGGTCCGTCCGGGATGGAGTTCAGATGCGCGGGCACCGGCAGAATGGTCCGGTCGCCGAAGAGGAGGTCCTTGCCGCGACGCGTCACGTCGAGGGTGTTGAGCGGCGGGTCCGCGAAGGTCTTGGCCGAAACGAGGTCGACCGGTTCGCGGTAGACCCGGATGGTTTCGCCGAACTGCGTTATCCGGCCCTCCGAGAGGGTCGCCGTATTGCCGCCGAGGAGAAGCGCTTCGGAAGGCTCCGTCGTGGCATAGACGAAGATCGCACCCCATTGCGCGAAGATCCTGGGCAGTTCCTCGCGCAGTTCCTCCCGCAGCTTATAGTCCAGGTTCGCCAGCGGTTCGTCGAGGAGGACGAGGCTCGCATTCTTGACCAGGGCCCGGGCCAACGCGGTGCGCTGCTGCTGTCCGCCCGACAGGCTGAGCGGTGTCCGGTCGAGATAGGGCGTGAGTTTCAGGAGTTCGGCCGCCCGATGCACTTCGCGATCGATCGTCTTCCTGTCCTTGCCGACGATGCGCATGGGGGAGGCGATGTTCTCGTAGACGGACATGGCCGGATAGTTGATGAACTGCTGGTAGACCATCGCAACGTGACGGTCCTGAACGCGGACACGCGTGACGTCGGCGCCGTCGAAGTGGATGGTTCCGCCCGTCGGCACGTCCAGTCCGGCCATCAGGCGCATCAGCGACGTCTTTCCCGAGAGCGTCGGTCCGAGCAGGACGTTCAGCGTTCCCCGTTCCAGGCTGAGGCTGGTCGGATGAATGTGGTATTCACCCGCGACCACCTTCTCGACATTGCGCAATTCCAGCATTCGGCTCCCGGGCCTCCTCCTCCGCGGGGAACCACATGCCTGCTAGCCGACTGACCTCGCCGGCACAGAAGCCATGTATTCCTCCAAGAAATCCGCTTCTTCCTGAGACAGGCGCAGTCCCTGCTTGGTCCTGCGCCACAGTACGTCTTCGGCGCTGTGCGCCCATTCCCGCATCATCAGCCAGTCTACCTCGCGGGCATAGAGGTCGCCACCGAAGCGGCGGCCGAGGTCCCGTTCGGTCCGTGCGTCTCCCAGCAGGGAATGAGCCGCCGTGCCGTAGGCGCGAACGAGGCGTCGCGCATGTTCCTGCGAGAGGAAGGGGTAGGCGGACAAGAGAGCCGAAACCTGCCCGTCATAGCCTGAGACCGGAAATTCCCCGCCCGGCAGGTGGCTTCCCGCGGTCCAGGCAGGCCCCTTTGTCCCGATTGTCTCGCCGATCTTTTCCAGCGCATGCTCGGCCAGGCACCGATAGGTGGTCAGCTTGCCGCCGAACACGTTCAATAGCGGCGCGCCATCGGCGTTCTCCACCTTCAGCACGTAGTCGCGGGTCGCTTCCTGCGCCTTGGAGGCGCCGTCGTCGTAGAGAGGGCGGACGGCGGAATAGGTCCAAACGATGTCGCGGGGCGTCACGGGCTCCCGGAAATACTCGCTTGCCGCCGAGCAGAGGTAATCGATCTCTTCCTGGCTGATCTTTGCGTCCCTCGGATCGCCGTGGAAATCGCGGTCCGTGGTTCCGATCAGGGTGAAATCGTGCTCGTACGGTATGGCAAAGATGATGCGGTTGTCGGGGTTCTGGAAGAAATAGGCGCGCGGGCCGTCGAACTTCTTCTTCACGACGATGTGGCTGCCCTGGACCAGCCGGACACTGGGGCGGCCATTGGCGCCCATGGCCTCGGAAAGCACGTGATCCACCCAGGGCCCGGCGGCGTTGACCAGCATGCGGGCCGTCACCACGCGCCGTGCTCCGCTCTGCCGGTCCTCGACCTCGACGTTCCAGGCGCCGTCCTTTCCGCGGGCGGAGATCACCTTCGTCCGGGGAAGGATCAAGGCACCCTTGTCGGCGGCGTCGCGGGCGTTGAGCACCACCAGCCGGGCGTCGTCCACCCAGCCGTCCGAATATTCGAATGCCTTCCCGAAAAGCGGCTTCAGCGGCAATCCGGCAGGATCGCGACGCATGTCCAGGCTCTTGGTGGGCGGCAGCAGTTTTCGTCCGCCGAGGTGGTCGTAGAGAAAGAGGCCGAGGCGGATGAGCCAGGCGGGACGAACGCCACCCTTCTGGAAGGGCAGTACGAACCGCAACGGCCAGATGATATGGGGCGCCATTGCCCACAGGACTTCGCGCTCCATCAGGGCTTCGCGCACGAGGCGGAACTCGTAGTGCTCGAGATATCGCAGGCCGCCGTGGATGAGTTTCGTGGAACCGGAAGAGGTGCCGGCGGCGAAATCGTTCATTTCCGCAAGCGCGACCTTGTATCCGCGGCCCGCCGCATCGCGCGCGATGCCGCACCCGTTGATGCCGCCGCCGACTACGAAAATGTCGAATTCCGGCCCTGCCACGCTTTCCCCACGATTTCGGAAGTCGCGTGATGCGACGATAACGAAAGTCAGAGGCAGTTCATATGAGCTTTAAACGAATGTCAAACGAAAGATGCCGCTCAGGTCTGATTTGTCTCGATCAGCGCGACGTTGTTTTCGGAACATATCCGCCGCAACGAGGGCAGGGGGCATTGGTCGGTGATGAAGGTGTGCACCTGGGTGATCTGGGCGATCCGGACGGGGGCGGTCCGCTCGAACTTCGTGGAGTCCGAGACGAGGATGACATGCCGGGCATTGGCGATGATCGCCTGGGCGACCTTGACCTCGCGGAAGTCGAAATCCAGCAGGGCGCCGTCGGCATCGATGGCGGATGCGCCGATCACGGCAAAGTCCACCTTGAACTGCCGGATGAAATCGACGGCGGCCTCGCCGACGATGCCGCCGTCAGAGCCGCGGACCACGCCGCCGGCGATGATCACCTCGATCGAGGGAAGAAGGCGCAAGCGATTGGCGACGTTGATGTTGTTGGTGATGACCATCATTTCCTGATGGTTCGCCAGCGCCTCGCCCACGGCCTCCGTGGTCGTCCCGATGTTGATGAAGAGAGAGGCGTTGTTGGGAATGAGGTCGGCGGCCGCCATGCCGATGGCCTGCTTTTCCTGGGCGGCGATCTGCCGGCGCGCCTCGTACTGCATGTTCTCGGTGCTGCTCGGAAACGTCGCTCCGCCGTGAATGCGATTGAGCAGCTGGCGATCGCACAGATCATTCAGGTCCTTGCGGATGGTCTGCGGGGAGACGGTGAAGCGGGTGGACAATTCGTCCACCAGGACGCGTCCATGCAGCCGGGCAAGCCGGACGATTTCCTCCTGCCGGGGGGTGAGAAACATGAGCCGTCTTTCGCGTCGCTTTCGATTTGAACGACGGCATCATGGACGAGGTCAAAAACGAAAGCCAGCCCTTGTTCCGGCTGGTTTGGCTTTCGTGCCCGTCAGTCGTGCTGCTTGTCGCCGGCGCTTCGACCGTCGGAACTGCGCGACCGCTCCTCGAAACGGTCGGCGCCCTTGGCTAGATCGCTGCCCTTTTCGGCCTCGACCTGCCGTTCTTCAGCCTTGGTGCTTTCCCTCAAGCCGCGGGCGGATTCCTTGCCCTGCTCCGTGGGTGCCTGTTCGATGCCCATTTTCTCCTCCATGGTCTGCCAGAACAACTCGTCGCGGTGGCTGTTGTTCCGGCACGCGAAGGAACTCCGGAGCCGGTTTCCCATTCTCCTGTGGCGACTGGTTCCGGCATCAAGAGATTTTCAGATGGTATCGGTGGACGAAGACAGGTGGAGGGCTGGACATCGCTCTCGCGAAGAGCGCATCCAGCTGCTTCGGCGGCTCCGACGCCTGAACAATATCGCCCGGCTGATGGATACGGCGGTGCGGGTGCCAGGCACGGGTATTCGCTTCGGCGCCGATTCGCTCCTGGGACTGCTCCCCGTGGTCGGCGATGCGAGCGGTGCGATCATCGGTCTTGCGATCGTCAACGAGGGCCGAAGGCTCGGGCTCCCGTCCGAAAAGCTGGCGCGGATGCTGACGAACATCGCGATCGACGCGGCCATCGGGGCCGTGCCCCTGCTGGGCGACGCCTTCGACGTCTACTTCAAGGCCCACAAGCGCAATATCGGCATCATCCTCGAGCATTTCGACGTCGACACCGCGGAGCTGGCAGAACCGCGACATCGCTGAGAAGGCGCCTGGTCAGGCGAGGAAGTCCGCCCTGTGGGGCGTGAACGAATCCACCAGCCGACCCGCCTCGAGGGCCCGCACCCCATGCACGACATTGGAGGGCACGATGAAGCTGTCGCCGGCCGAGAGCACGTCTGTGCTGTCGCCCACGGTCACCTCGAACTGTCCTTCGGCCACATAGCTCGCCTGGACATGCGGGTGGGAGTGGAGGGCCCCCACGCCGCCCTTGTCAAAGGCGAACTCGACCATCATCAGTTCATCGGTGTGCAACAGGATGCGGCGGCGGTTGCCGCCACCGAGATCCGTCCAGTCACCCTCTTCCTTGCGCGCGAATATCTTCATGTCGAACCCTGCGTTTTTTCTGATCGTGTCGGATGCGCCGGGGCTGCTATCGCAGCATGTCCATGGGGACGGCATCAACGTCTGTATAATCGACATTGTCGCCGGCCATCGCCCAGATGAAGGCGTAGCTGGAGGTGCCGCAGCCCGAATGGATGGACCAGGGCGGGGACACCACGGCCTCCTCGTTCGCCATGACGATGTGACGGGTCTCCGTCGGTTCGCCCATGAAATGGAATACCCGCGCCGTCTCCGGCAGGTCGAAGTAGAGATAGGCCTCCATCCTGCGGTCGTGGACGTGGCACGGCATGGTGTTCCAGACCGAACCTGGCGCCAACTGCGTCATTCCGACCACGAGCTGGCAGGTCTTGGCGCCTTCGGCATGGATGAACTGGAAGATCGACCGCTCGTTCGACGTCTCCCGGCTGCCGAGGTCGAGACGCTTGGCGTCGCTGATCTGGATGAGCTTCGTCGGGTGCTTCTGGTGTGCCGGCGCACTGAGGAGGTAGAACTTCGCCGGCGAGGCGGCGTCGTCGGATGCGAAGCTGACCTCGCTTCCCATCCCGACATAGAGCATGTCGCGCGTTCCAAGCGTGTGGCGTTCGCCGTCGACCTCGATCGATCCCTTGCGACCGATATTGACCGCGATCAGCTCGCGGCGATCGAGGAAGCCCGGCGTCCCGGTCGGCTTGATGGTTTCGAGCCGCAGCGGCCCGCTGGTCGGCATCGCGCCGCCAACCACCATCCGGTCGTAGTGGGTGTAGGTGAGGTTTACGCGACCGGGTGCGAAGAGATTGCCGATGTGAAAGTTGTCGCGAAGTGCCTCGCTGCCCATCTGCGCGCCCGTCGCCGGGTCGAAGGCCTGGCGAATGGAATAATCCGTGTGGTTCGCGGTCATGGTTTTCTCACTTTCGTTGCTGTGTCGGTCAGGGCTTCGCTGCGGAACCGAAGCGGTACTCCGCCTGCTGGTCTGCAAGGCGGTCATGGTAGCGGCGCTGGCTCTCCGTCAGGTGCGCGCGCATGGCAGCACGCGCCGCCTCGGCGTCACCGGCTGAGATCGCCTTGAGGATCGCCAGGTGTTCACGCTGGAGCGTGACCTGGTACTCCCGGGTCAGGAGGCTGTCGGTGCCCCAGGGGGAAGTGATGTCGCAGGGGATGGCCCGCATGCCGAGGGCGTCCAGCACTTCCACATAGAAGGGATTGTTGGTTGCCGCCGCGATCGCACGATGGAACATGAAATCGCTCCGCCCGGTCGCCTCTCCGAGCGACAGCAGCCGGTCGAACTCGAAGAAGGCCTCCTGTATGGCGGCCTCCTGCGCGGCGTTCCGGCGCTGGGCTGCAAGGCCGGCGCTCTCGATCTCGAGGCCCATGCGGACCTCGATGACGTTGAGCGCGTGCGAGATCTTCATGCCGATGTCCTGCGTGATCGACGTGAAGGCCATCGCCGGTCGTTCGCAGACGAATATTCCCGCACCCTGGCGTGTTTCCACCAGTCCGTCTGCCGCCAGGTTCGCAACCGCTTCACGGACCACGGTACGGCTGACGCCGAAGGCCTCGGTAAGCTGGCTCTCGGTCGGCAGCTTCTGCCCGACGCCGATGTCTCCCGCGAGTATCTGGGCGCGCAGGGACGCGGCGACGTGAGCCGAGAGTTTCGGTTTGCGTTCTACCTTGGTTGCGACAGTCAGATCCGCTGGCATATCCCGTCCTATTTGAAGACGCCCGGAAGCCATAGCGAGATGGCGGGGACGTAGGTGACGAGGCCAAGTACCACAACACCGGCGAGGTAGAAGGGCCAGATCGACCGCATTGCCTGCCATACCGATATCTTCCCCACCGCACAGGCGACAAACTGCACCGCACCCACGGGCGGCGTGTTCAGGCCAATGCCGAAGTTCAGGATCATGATGACACCGAAGTGGACCGGATCGACACCGTAGGCCTGCGCCACCGGCAGGAAGATCGGGGTACAGATGATGATCGTCGGGCCCATGTCCATGAAGGTACCCAGGAAGAGCATCATCAGGTTGAGGAGCAGGAGGATGATCAGCGGGTTCTCGGAGATCGTATTCATCCACGAGATGAGTGCCGCGGGGACCCGCAGGAAGGCCATGAGCCAGGAGAAGGCCGCCGCCATGCCGATGATGAGGAGAACCATGGCCGTGGTGCGCACGGCGCACATGGTCGCATGCACGAAGCCTTCCCAGGTCATCTGCCGGTAGACGAGGACGGTGATCAGCAGGGCGTAGATGACCGCGATGCAGGAGCTTTCCGTGGCGGTGAAGATGCCCGAGCGAACGCCACCGAAGATGATCGCGATCAGCAGGAGGCCCGGGATCGCCACGGCCGCGAGATGCACGACCGCCTGGAAGCCCGGGAAGGGTTCGGTCGGGTAGCCCCTGCTGCGGGCGACCATATAGGCCGTGACCATCAGTGCGAGCGCGAGCAGGAGGCCGGGGATGATGCCGGCGGTGAAGAGGTCCGCGATGGAGATCTTGCCACCTGCAGAGATGGAATAGATGATCATGTTGTGGGACGGCGGCAGGAGCAGCGCGATCAGCGCAGCCATCGAGGTGACGTTCACCGCGTAGTCGGTGCCGTAGCCGCGCTCCTTCATCTGCGGGATCATCAGGCCGCCGACGGCGGCCGCCTCTGCGACCGCAGAGCCCGAGATGCCGCCGAACAGAGTGGCGGTCACGATATTGACCTGGCCAAGTCCGCCCCGGACGTGGCCGACGAGCGATGCCGCGAAGGCAACTATCTTCTGGGCGATCCCGCCGCGCACCATCAGATCGCCGGCATAGATGAAGAACGGGATCGCCAGCATCGAAAAGACGCTCATGCCGGAATTCAACCGTTGGAAGACGACGAGCGGCGGCAGCCCGAGATAGGCGGCGGTCGCGAAGCTTGCGGCGCCGAGGCAGAAGGCGATCGGCGTTCCGATGAGCATCAGCAGCGTGAAGACGCCGAACAGGATCCAGTATTCCATTGCTTCAGACCTTCACATTCGCAGTGTCGAGTTCGCTGGCGACCTCGGCCGGCGGCATCTCGTCAAGAATTTCGTCGATTGGTTCGCCGGCGGCTCTGAGAACGATTCGCTCCAGTGTGAAGAGCACCACCAGAATTCCGCCTGCGGTCAGCGGCAGGTAATCCCAGGCGCCGGAAATCCCCAGCGACGGCAGGGTCGTGTTCCAGGTCAGCGCCATCAGCTTCCAGCCGTACCAGATCATGCCGATTCCGAAGGCCAGCGCCACGAGATCCGAGATCATCCGCAGCCACTTCTTGCCGCCGGGCGGCAGGACGTAGAGCAGGACGTCGAAACCAAGGTGGTAGTTTTCGCGCACGCCGACCGCGGCCCCGAGGAAGATGAACCAGCTCATCAGCATGACGGCGCCGGGCTCGGTCCAGCTGGGGGAATCGTTGAGCACGTAGCGGCAGAACACCTGCCAGGCCACGAAGCATGTCATCAGGATGAGCCCGATACCGGCGCTCCAGAGGGCCAGTGTGTTGAGCCGGCCGAGAAGGCCAGCCGCGAGTTTAAGACGCTCGGTCATTGTGTGCTCGTGATTGCGTTCGTCGCAGTTGCAGATCGTTTCCGGTTCGACGTCCGCCGGAAAGAACGGGCGGCTGCAGAGCAGCCGCCCTCAGCTGGCGCTACTGGACCGCCTTGACGTCTTCCACCATCTTCTGGAGGACGGGATCGGTCACATGCTTTGCGTAGACAGGCTCCATGGCAGCGATGAAGCCCTGCTTGTCGGGGGTGGTGATCTGGGCGCCGGCCTCTTCGACCCGCTTGCGGGATTCGGCGACCTTGGCGGCCCAGAGTTCGCGCTGCTTCGCAACGCTGTCCTTGGCTGCCTGCTTGAAGATCTCCTGATCCTCGGCGGACAACTGGTCGAAGGCAGCCTTGTTCATCACGAAGACTTCCGGAAGGATCGTGTGCTCGTCCAGCGAGAAGAACTTGGCGACTTCGAAGTGCTTGGCCGTGTCGTAGCTCGGGAAGTTGTTCTCGGCCCCGTCGATGACGCCGGTTTCGATCGAGGAATAGACTTCGCCATAGGGCATCGGCGTCGCGTTGGCGCCGAGCGCCGTGACCATGTCGACGAAGATGTCCGACTGGATGACGCGGAACTTCATGCCCTTCAGGTCTTCGACCGAGTTGACCGGCTTGGTCCGGTTGTAGAAAGAGCGCGAGCCGGCGTCATAATAGGCGAGGACGACCAGGCCGACATTCTCGAAGGCGGCCTTGATCTGGTCGCCGACGGCTCCGTCCATGACCTTGTGCATGTGATCTTCCGACCGGAAGATGTAGGGCAGGGCCGGGATGATCGATTCCTTGACCGTGCCGTTGAACGGCGCCATCGAGACGCGGTTCAGTTCCAGGACGCCGGAACGGACCTGCTCGATCGTGTCCTTTTCCTCGCCGAGCTGGGCCGAGTGATAGACCTCGACGGCATAACGCCCGCCGGTGCGGTCCTTGACCAGTTCACCGAAGTATTTCACGCCTTCCACGGTGGGATAACCATCCGGATGGGTGTCCGACGAGCGCAGCACCGTCTGTGCGGCGGCGGTGCTCGCCATCAGCGACGCCGCAAGCGTCATCGCGGCAGCAAACTTTCCAAAATGCAGCATTGAATTCCTCCCTGTTTCCCTCGGCGCGTGATGCGCCATTCAAAGCCGATACGCTTTTTTCGCCAGCGTATAGGCAAGCTCCCTGGCCAGATCGAAGGCTTCCTCCTCCCTCAACCTGTGTTCGGCGACGAGGCGCGCCAGGAAGGCGCAGTCCACGCGTCGCGCGATGTCGTGCCGCGCCGGGATCGACGGAAAGGCGCGGGTATCGTCGTTGAAGCCGACCGTGTTGTAGAATCCGGCGGTTTCGGTGGTCATTTCCCGGAACCGGCGCATGCCCTCGGGGCTGTCGTGGAACCACCAGGCCGGTCCGAGCTTGAGCGCGGGATAGACCCCGGCCAGCGGCGCAAGCTCGCGGGCGTAGGAGGTCTCGTCCAGGGTAAACACCACGACGCTGAGATTCCGCTCGAGCCCGACGGCGTCGAGCAGCGGCTTCAGCGCCCCGACGTAATCGGTGCGGGTCGGGATATCGACGCCCATGTCGCGACCGTGCCGGGAGAGTATCGCCGGCGAATGGTTGCGCCAGGACCCCGGGTGGATCTGCAGGACCAGACCGTCGTCCAGGCTCATCTTCGCCATCTCGGTCAGCATCTGCGCCCGGAACAGGCGATTATCCTGCGGATCTCCCCGTCCGGTCCTGATCCTGTCGAAGAGGGCGGCGGATTCCGCCTCGGAAAGGTTCGCGGTATCCGCGGTCGCATGGCCGTGGTCCGACGACGTGGCGCCGAAGGACTTGAAATAGTCGCGCCTCTGACGATGGGCCGCGAGATAACCCGTCCAGGTGCCGGTATCTTCTCCGGTGATCTCTCCCAGCTGGTCGAGATTGCCCGAGAAACCCTCGAAATCCGGATCGACGACGGCGTCCGGCCGATAGGCCGTCACGACGCGGCCGTCCCATCCGCTTTCGCGGATCATCCGGTGCCAGCGCAGGTCGTCGAGCGCGCCTTCCGTGGTGGCGATCACCTCGATGTTGAACCGCTTGAACAAGGCGCGCGGCCGGTATTCCGTCTGGCGAAGCTTCTCGGCGATCCGGTCGTAGCTGCTGTCTGCCGTTTCGGCGCTCAGCGGCTCGTCGATGTGGAAGAGCGACGACAGGGCATAGTCCATCCACAGACGCGTGGGCGTGCCCCGGAAGAGATGGTAGTTTTCCGCAAAGATCTTCCAGATGCGCCGGCCGTCGGTCTCCGACCTTGTTCCGTCCAGCCGCTTGACGCCGAGATCTTCCAGCGCGATCCCCTGGCTGAAGAGCATGCGGAAGATATAGTGGTCCGGAACGATCAGGAGCTGGGCAGGATCGGGAAAGGGTTCGTCAAGCGCGTACCAGCGCGGATCGGTATGGCCGTGCGGGCTGACGATCGGCAGGCCGGAAACGCTCCGGTAGAGCGCGCGCGCAATCGATCGAACCCCGGGCTCCGGCGGAAACAATACGTCTTCATGTACAAGTGAATTCATCCCGATTGCCGCTCCTCCTTCGGCAGAAGAATGGCTAGAGCAGCGACGGCTAGTATGTCAACATACAAAAATCAGTATTTTGTATGACAATTCTTCGAAGCAAAGGAATAAGGCATGAGACTAGGCTTGATCGGGCTCGGAATGGCATCGGCACCCCATGCGCAAAGCCTTGTGGATTTGCGCGACCGCGTGGAAGTCGTGGCCGCGTTCAGTCCGACGCCGGAGAGGCGCGAGAGCTTTGCAAGCCGCTGGTCCATGCCGGTCACGGACACGGTCGAGAGCATAGTCGACGACCCGTCCATCGACGCCGTCCTCATCCTGACGCCCCCGAACACGCACCGCCAGCTCGTCGAGCGCGCGGCGGCGAAAGGAAAGCATGTCCTCCTGGAGAAGCCGCTCGATGTGTCGACGGAGAATGCGACGGCGCTGGTGGAGGCGGCCGAGAGGGCCGGGGTGACGCTGGGCGTCGTGCTGCAGCACCGGTTTCGTCCGGTCAGCGTCGCCATGTCCCAGATCGTCGCCGACGGCCGGCTGGGCGAGATCGTCGGCGCATCGGCGCGGTTGTCCAACTGGAGGCCGCAGAGCTATTACGACCAGCCCGGCCGGGGAACGAAGGCGAGGGATGGCGGCGGCGTGCTCCTGACCCAGGGGATACACACGCTCGACCTCCTGGTTTCGGTTGCCGGCCTGCCGGTGGAGACGACGGCATACGCGGTCACGACCCCCGTGCATCGCATGGAAACGGAAGACCTGGTTGCGGGGGCGATCCGGTTCGGGAATGGCGCAATCGGCACGGTGAGCGCCACCACCTGCGCCTATCCCGGCACGCCGGATTCCATCGAAGTGATCGGAACTCGGGGAATGGCGAGGATCGAAGGCGCCGCCCTCGTTGCGGCCTTCCATGACGGGTCCACAATCGAGATGGACGACGGTGAGGTCGGCGGTGGGGCCGGCGCCGATCCCATGGCCTTCTCGCACATGCATCATCGGGCGGTGATCGCAGACTTCGTGGATGCGGTGGAACAGGGCCGGGCGCCGCGGGTCAGCGGGCGCGAGGCGTTGAAGGTCCACCGCCTGATCGATGCGATGCTGCGCTCGGCCGAGACCGGGCGCCGGGAGCGGGTCTAGGGCAAGGTTGCGGTCGCGCGCATCTGTCGGGACGGGGAGAGGAGCGGACCTGCCGGTGCCGCTCCTCTCCTCGTATTGCCGGTCCTCGCGTCAGACCTTGGCGGTCTCGCCGGCTTCGCGCAGCTGGGCGAACCGCATCGTCACCGTGCGCAGGTTGTCGTCGATCCACTTTGCCATGTCCTGCTCCTCCCTGAGGTTCGCCTGCAGGGCGGAGGTCGCCGACGGGAAGCCTCCGAGGTCCGCGATCGTCAGCAGGGACTTGTAGGCGGCGATCTCGAAATTCTCGAAGGCGAAGTTGGCGAGGGAGTTCTTGAGGATTTCATCCCCGGCGACGGTGTGGCTCATCGCGGCCATCGCGCCTGTGAAGGACAGCGCCATGTCCTTCAGCGAGGAGTGGCTCTCGTCCAGTTGCTGCAACAGTTCTTCGAGGCGTGCGATCTGGCCTTCCGTCTCGCGGATATGCTCCTCGAGGCGGCGGGCGACTTCCGGATAGTTCTCGATGCGGGAAACCTGCGGCTTCATGATCGACAAGGCCTGGTTTTCCATCGCGTGGGCGTTCTTGAGGCCGGTTACGAAGATCTCACGTGTCTTGCTGGTGTCAGCCATGTTCATTCTCCATGTGGGTTGACGTCCGCGGCACGAACCTCGTCCGCCGGACAAAGTTCCTCGGCGGCGCGGAGAGTTGCCGGCATGGATTTTCCGTCGCGGGCGGTCTATCCAGTTGGTCTGGCCGCAAAGCGGAGCAGGCGCTTGCGCGTGTCCGAGTGGGGGGAAGAGCTTGGAGTGGCTTGCACTGAGCGAGGAGGAATGGACTGCCGTCCGCCTTAGCCTGAAGGTATCGACCGTTGCGGTTATTTGCAGCCTGCCTGCAGGCATCGCCATAGCCTATCTGCTTGCCCGCACCCGGTTCTGGGGCAAGTCGCTCCTGAACGGGATCGTGCATCTGCCGCTCGTCCTTCCGCCCGTGGTCACCGGATTTCTCCTGCTGATCACCTTCGGCCGGCAGGGTGCGATCGGTTCCCTCCTGTATGACTGGCTCGGCTTCACCTTCTCCTTCCGCTGGACCGGGGCCGCGCTTGCCTGCGCCATCATGGGGTTCCCGCTCATGGTCCGCTCGATCCGCCTTTCGATGGAGGCGGTCGATACCAGGCTGGAGGAGGCGGCAGGCACGCTCGGCGCGCGTCCTGCCTGGGTGTTCCTCACCGTGACCCTGCCGCTTGCGGCTCCGGGCATCATCGCCGGCATGATTCTTTCCTTCGCCAAGGCGATGGGGGAATTCGGAGCGACGATCACCTTCGTGTCCAACATCCCCGGCGAGACGCAGACGCTCTCCGCCGCGATCTACACCCTCACGCAGGTGCCGGGCGGAGATGCCGGAGCAATGCGGCTGACGGTGGTCGCCATCGCCATCTCCTTCGGTGCCTTGCTGGCATCCGAATGGGTGGCGCGGTTCCTCGGGCGGAAGGGTGAGGCGCCATGATGCTCACCGTCGACGTGAAACAGGCTCTCGGAGCATTCCGCATGGATGCCGGCTTTACCGCCGAGGGTGGGGTGACGGCATTGTTCGGCCAGTCCGGTTCCGGCAAGACCTCGCTCGTGCGGGTAATCGCCGGCCTCGCGAGGCCGCAGTCCGGCCGGGTCGTGTTCGATGACGACGTCCTGCTCGACACCAGCCTGGGCCGTTTCGTCCCCCCGCACCGCAGGCGGTTCGGCTATGTGTTCCAGGAGGCCCGGCTCTTCCCGCATCTCAGCGTGCGGCGAAACCTGACCTTCGGCCGCTGGTTCGCGCCGCGCGGTGCGGACCATCGCGATCTCGACCGGGTCGTCGACCTTCTCGGCATTGCGCCCTTGCTCGGCCGACCGCCGGCCAACCTGTCCGGAGGCGAGCGCCAGCGCGTCTCGATCGGGCGCGCGCTTCTCTCTTCGCCTCGCCTGCTTCTGATGGACGAGCCGCTTGCGGCTCTCGACGACGATCGCAAGGCGGAGATCCTGCCCTATCTCGCGCGTCTGCGGGACGAGGCGGGCATTCCGATCGTCTATGTCAGCCATTCGGTGACCGAGGTCGGGCAGCTCGCAGATCGCGTCGTCATGATGCGCGACGGGCAGGTTGCCGCGATCGGGACGCCTTCGGAGATACTCAAGGGTCGTCTGCTCTCGGCCCATGAGCGCCGCGACGCCGGTGCCGTGCTCGCCGCCGTCGTGCGTTCGGTCGATGTCGCTCACGGACTGGCGATCGTCGATGCGGGCTCCGTGGAGATCGTGGTACCCGACCCCGGCCTGCACGCGGGCCAGGCCGTGCGACTGCACATTCCCGAACGGGACGTCATGATCGCGACGGAAAAACCGGCCGGCATCAGCGCGCTGAACATCCTCGCCGGCACGATAGCGGGCTTCGAGGACGATACGGACGGGCTGATCCGCGTCGAACTCGCTGTCGGCGAGGTCCGCATCTTCGCCCGGATCACCGCCTTTTCCCGGGACCGGCTGGGTCTTGCGGTGGGGCGGTCGGTCTATGCGGTGGTGAAGTCCGTGGCGCTCGCGCGCTGATCCCTCCCGGTCAACCTGAGGGGGAAGGCAAGACCGTGCTGGCGCAAGCCGCCGGCTTGTGCAAAATCCCTGCACAGTCCTGGCGGGAGGCCGAGGGAGACCAAGGGAGGCGAGACATGGATTTCATGCTCACCGAGGAGCAGGCCGCCATCCGGCAGATGGCGCGCGATTTCGCAGCTGAGGAGATCGCGCCCTTCGCGCTGGAATGGGACCGGGAAAAGCACTTTCCCGTCGAAACGATCCGCAATGCCGGTGCTCTGGGAATGGGCGGCATCTATGTTCGCGACGACATCGGCGGCGCGGGGCTCGGACGGGTTGAATCGGCGCTGATCATGGAAGCACTCGCCGGCGGATGTCCGGCGGTCGCGTCGTATATCTCCATCCACAACATGTGCGCCTGGATGGTCGACCGTTTCGGCAACCAGCAGCAGCGTGAACAATGGCTGCCCGGCCTCGTGACCATGGACCGGCTGGCAAGCTACTGCCTTACCGAGCCGGGTTCCGGATCGGACGCCGCGGCCCTGAAGACGAGGGCGGTGCGCGACGGGGACCACTATGTGGTTTCCGGTCAGAAGCAGTTCATCTCGGGTGCGGGAGCCTCGGATGTCTACGTCGTCATGGTGCGGACGGGGGAGGACGGCCCGAAAGGGATCTCCACGCTGCTCGTGCCGGCCGATACGCCCGGGCTTTCCTTCGGCGCCGACGAGCGCAAGATGGGATGGCATGCGCAGCCGACCCGCGCCGTCATTCTCGACAGTGCGCGCGTACCCGTCGCAAACCGGCTCGGCGAGGAGGGGGACGGGTTCCGGATCGCCATGGCGGGGCTCGATGGCGGGCGCCTCAACATTGCCGCGGCCTCGCTCGGGGGCGCGCAATCGGCCTTCGACAAGGCGCTTGCCTACATGGGCGACCGAAAGGCCTTCGGGCAGCCGCTCACCGCCTTCCAGGCGCTGCAGTTCTCGCTCGCCGACATGGCCGCGAATCTCGAAATGTGCCGGACCTTCCTGTGGCGGGCGGCGACCGCCCTGGATGAGAAGGCTCCCGACGCGACCACGCTTTGCGCCATGGCCAAACGGCTCGTCACGGACCGCTGCTTCGAGGTGGCCAACGGCGCGCTCCAGTTGCATGGCGGATACGGCTATCTTGCCGAATACGGAATCGAGAAGATCGTCCGCGACCTCCGGGTTCACCAGATCCTCGAAGGCACGAACGAGATCATGAACGTGATCATCGCACGCTCGCTCATCGGGCGAACGTCCTAGGGAGTACCGCAGGTTCAGTTCCGGGCCGGCGCCGTGTCGCGGGTCCGTTCATGGGAGGAAAGACATGCAGGATCGCATCGCATTCATCGGACTGGGGAACATGGGCGGGCCGATGGCAGCCAATCTGGTCAAGGCAGGTCGCGAGGTCTCGGGCTTCGACCTGTCGCCGGAATCGCGCCAGTCGGCTGCGGCGAACGGGATCGCCATTGCCGGAAGTGCCGTCGAGGCGGTGGCTGGAGCGGGCATCGTGGTGACGATGCTGCCGGCCGGCAGGCACGTCCTGTCGGTCTGGGAGGAACTGGTCGCGGCCCTCGTGCCCGGTACCTTGCTGATCGACTGCTCGACCATCGACGTCGAAAGCGCAAGGCAGGCGCATAGGCTGGCGAAAGGCGCCGGTTGCCTCTCGCTGGACGCGCCGGTCTCGGGCGGCACGGGCGGCGCGACAGCCGGGACACTGACGTTCATGGTCGGTGGCGCCGACGACGCCTTTGCCCGCGGCAGGCCGGTCCTTGAGCAGATGGGAAAGCGGATCGTGCATTGCGGCGACGCGGGCGCGGGACAGGCCGCGAAGATCTGCAACAACATGATCCTCGGCATCACCATGGCGGGCGTCTGCGAGGCCTTCGTGCTGGGCGAGAAACTCGGATTGTCGCACCAGGCACTGTTCGACGTGGCCTCGACCTCGTCAGGCCAATGCTGGTCGATCAACACCTATTGCCCGGTCCCCGGTCCGGTGCCCGGCTCCCCGGCGAACAACGGATACAAGCCGGGCTTCGCGGCCGCGCTCATGCTGAAGGACCTTAAGCTGTCGCAGGAAGCGGCCTCTGCAACGGGGGCAACCACCGAGATGGGAGCCCATGCGGCCGACCTCTACGAGCGTTTCAACGCGCACGGCCACGGCGGCGACGATTTCTCGGGGCTCATCAACTTCCTGCGCGAGCAACGCTGAGCTCAATCGTCGGAATAGCGCTGCTCGGCCCAGGGGTCGCCACGCATGTGGTAGCCGTTCTCTTCCCAGAAGCCGGCGCGGTCGGACGCGATGAAATCGATCCGCTTCAGCCATTTAGCGCTCTTCCAGAAATAGAGGTGCGGCACGACGAGGCGGACCGGTCCGCCGTGATCGGCGGTCAGCGGCTGGTCCTGCCATCGGTGGGCGAGCAGGGCGTCGTCGGCTGCAAAGTCCTCAAGGAGAAGATTGGTCGTGTAGCCGTCGTAACTCGTGAACATGACCGCGGCGGCCTCCGCCTTCGGGTGTACGACGGCCAGCAGGTCACGGGTCGAGACGCCCGTCCAGTCGTTGTCGTAGCGGGACCATGTGGTGACGCAGTGGATGTCCGAGCGGTTTTGCGTCTGCGGCAGGGCGAGGAATGCCGTCCAGTCGAAGGACCTCGGATTCTCGACCAGTCCCGCGACGTCAAGACGCCATTGGGCCGTGGATATCTGCGGCTGCTGGCCGAGGTCGAGGACGGGCCAGTTCTTCACCAGATGCTGGCTGGGGGGAAGGCGTTCGACCTCCGGGCGGGCGATCCTGCCGGTGAGGAACCGGCCCTCCTGCGCCCATGTCCGCTTCGTGCGCGTGAGCTTGCTGTCCTCGTGCTCGGCAGGGTCGTCGGCCATGACATGTCCTTTCGTGGCGATCTCGTCCTTGCCAGCAGCAATATTCTGGTAAATGGGTGGCAAATCAATGCCACCCGCCGATATCGTCCCTCGTCACGGAATCATCATGCCAGCGTTCAATCCCCTCGTCGAAAAGCTCGCCCCGCCGCCCGTCCCTTCCGTATTTGCCTGGGGCAGGGCCTATGACGGATCGCGAGGCCCGTTGATCGACCTGTCGCAGGCGGTGCCCGGCTATCCGCCGCATCCGGACATGCTGGCGCTTCTCGGCGAGATGGCCTCGTCGGCCGCCTATTGCGGCTACGGCCCGATCGAGGGTGACGCCGATCTGCGTCGCGCCTATGCGGAGCATGTAAGCGAGGTTTACGGCGCAACGCTGAAACCCGACAACATCCACATCACCTCGGGGTGCAACGAGGCCTTCGCCAGTGCCGCCATGACGATTGCCGGTCCCGGCCAGACGGTGCTGATGACCAACCCCTTTTATTTCAACCACGATACGACGCTCGCGATGATGGGCGTGAAGTTGCAGACGGTGACCTGCCGCCCGGAGGACGGGTTCATTCCGCGGCCGGAGGCGATCGCCGCGGCCATCACGCCTGACGTGCGCGCGCTCGCGCTGGTCTCCCCGAACAATCCGACGGGTTCGGTCTATCCGCCGGAGCTCCTGCTGGAGATCTTCGAGCTTTGTCGCGAAAGGGATATCTGGCTTATCCTCGACGAGACCTACCGTGACTTCCTGTCGGATGCGGGCAGCGCGCCGCACGGCCTGTTCGCGATCGAGGGCTGGGAAGACCACCTGATCTGCCTCTACAGCTTCTCGAAATCCCTCTGCATTCCCGGCCATCGGCTCGGGGCGATCACCGCGGGGCCGAAGGCCGTCGAGCAGATCGCCAAGGTCATGGACAATCTGCAGATCTGCGCGCCGAGGGCGGCGCAGGCCGCGGTGGCGCGGGCGCTTCCGCTGCTGGCGGGCTGGAGGGAGACCAATCGGCAGGAAATCGTCCGCCGCGCCGATGCCCTGACGGCGACGATGGCGAAGCTCCCCGAATGGCGAGTCGATTCGCTCGGCGCCTACTTCGCCTTCGTGCGTCATCCCTTTCCGGAGCTGGGGTCTGCCGCCGTCGCCGAGCGGCTGGCGAGGCAAGCAGGGGTCATCTGCATTCCGGGCGCCTATTTCGGCGAGGGCCAGGAAGCCTATCTCCGCTTTGCCTTCGCCAATGCGGACGCGGGCACGATCTCCCTTCTGGCGGACCGGCTGCGAGATTTTCAGGCGAGCTGACGGCGCGATCCTGTTTCGTCTCCCGAATCCAGCTATATAAGCAGAAACTGGAGAAGGGGCCCGGATATGGCACAGAGAGCCGGCAGCGCCGACCTTCCGCTTCACGGCGGCCGGGTGCCGCAATGGCTCGGTGAGCGGATGACCCGTCTCGGTGCGCTGATCACCGAGGCCGTGGTGCAGCACTATGGCCGCGACGAATTCCTCCGCCGCATGGCGCACCCGTTCTGGTTCCAGTCCTTCGGCGCGGTCATGGGCATGGACTGGCATTCCTCGGGAATAACCACGAGCGTGATCGGCGCGCTGAAACGCGGCCTGACGCCGCTCTCAGGGGAACTCGGCATTCACGTCTGCGGCGGGCGCGGACAGCATTCGCGAAAAACCCCCGACGAACTCGCAGCCGTGGGCAATCGCGTCGGGATCGATGGCGGCGCGCTGGCGACCACCAGCCGCCTCGTTGCCAAGGTCGACAGCGCGGCCGTCCAGGACGGCTTCGATCTCTATCTGCATGGTTTCATCGTCACCGACGACGGCAAGTGGGTGGTCGTGCAGCAGGGCATGAATGGTGACCGGCGACAGGCCCGGCGCTACCATTGGCTGTCGGAGGGGCTGGAGAGCTTCCTGGATTCGCCCCATGCGGCGATCGAGGGGAAAGGGCAGGGCGAGATCGTCAACCTGGCGGACCGGCGTGCCGACGCTTCCCGCATGTCGCAACTGGATCTGCTGGCGAACCTCGGCCCGGACCGGATCGTCGGCGAACTCGCCTCGCTCGAGCGACGTGAGCCGCCCGTCGACCTGTCGCAGCCGATGCTGCCGCACCTGGTCATGCCCGCCCATCACGACGTCCGCGAGAACGACGTCAACATGCGGCGGCTCCATGGCACGCTCGCCGCCGCGGCCGACCGCGGGCCGGAGGACTTCCAGCAACTGCTGCTCGTCCCCGGCGTCGGCGCGCGCACGGTAAAGGCTCTCGCGATGGTGGCCGAGGTCGTCCACGGCTCGCCCTGCCGCTTCTCCGACCCGGCCCGTTTCTCGCTCGCCCATGGCGGCAAGGATCGCCATCCCTTCCCGGTGCCACTCAAGGTCTATGACGAGACGATCCGGGTGATGAAATCGGCGGTCGGCAAGGGCAGGCTCGGGCGCGAGGAGGAACTGCAGGCACTGAAACGGCTGGACGACCAGGCGCGGCAGCTGGAGCGATATGTGACCGGCCCGGATCTCAAGGAGATCGTGGCGGGCGAATTCCGCGACTCCGCGGAACTTGGCGGGCGAAGCGTGTTCGGCTGGGAAGAGGATTTCGGAAGTCGCGGCGCAAGACGGGGCTGAACCCAGGAGGGAACCAAGGGCGCGCTTCCGCCTTCTAGTGCCATGACGATCATCGGTTACCACGCTTCCCACGAGCAGTTTGCCCCGAGCGAACTCGTCGCCTGCGTCCAGGCGGCGGAAGACGCCGGCTTCGGCGCGGTCATGTCCTCCGATCACCTGGCGCCCTGGAGCGAGCGGCAGGGGCAGTCAGGCTTTGTCTGGACGTTTCTCGGCGCAGCCATGCAGGCAACGCGGGAGATTCCGTTCGGGCTGATCACGGTTCCTATGGGCTGGCGCTACCACCCGGTCATAACCGCGCAGGCGGCCGCGACGCTGGGCGAACTCTTCCCCGGCCGCTTTCCCTGGATGGCTGTCGGAACAGGCCAGGCGCTCAGCGAGCATGTCATCGGCGACTGCTGGCCGTCCAAGCCGGAGAGGAACGATCGGCTGCTGGCCGGGGTGGATATCATCCGGGCGCTGTGGGACGGATCGACCGTCACCCGCGAGGCTCCGATCCGGGTCGATGAGGCGCGGCTCCATACGTTTCCGAAGGAGGCGCCGAGGCTGATCGCCGGCGCGCTTTCCGTCGCCACGGCCGAGTGGGCCGGAGGCTGGGCGGACGGACTGATCACCATCAACCAGCCTCGTGAAAAGCTTGCCCGGATCGTCGAAGCCTTCCGGCGTGGCGGCGGGGGCGGGAAGCCGGTCTACCTCCAGGTCCACGTCTCCTACGCGCCCACTGAATCAGAGGCGCGGGACAATGCGTTCGACCAGTGGCGGACAAATACGCTGCCGGCCCCGGTGGCGGAGACGCTCAGGACACCGGAGGAATTCGACGCCGCCTGCGCCCGCGTGAGGCCGGAGGAGATGGACGAATTCGTCCGTATCTCGGCCGATCCTGCGCGCCATGTCGCATGGCTGGAGGAGGACATGGCGATGGGGTTCGAGCAGATCTACGTCCACAACGTCGGACGTAACCAGCGGCAGTTCATCGACCTTTTCGGAGCGCAGGTCATTCCACGGCTGAAATGATCCGCGCGCCCCGAGGCTGCATCAGCCGATCGCGCGCCGTCCTTCGGGCCTGACAAGGCGCTCGGCCAGATCGGCGATGCGCTTCATGGCGGTCAACAGCACCTCGTCGGGTACAGTGAGCGAAATGCGGAGGAAGCCGTTTGCCTGCTCGCCGAACGACCCGCCCGGCATGACGGCGACATTTTCCTGCCGCAGCAGTTCCCAGGCGAATTCGAGACCCGAGAGGCCGGTCGCGGAAATGTCGAGGAGGATGAACATCCCGCCTTCCGGCAGCATGGGCCTCACGAGATTGTTGCCTGCGAAGGCCTCGCCGGCAATCTGCGCGCGCCTGCGGTAGTTCGCACGCATGGTCGGCGCCATGTGGAAATCCCTGGACAGCGCCAATGCGGTCATGTCGGCGATGAAGGGCTGGACGCCGAACAACATGGTTTCCGAAACCGGCAGGAGACGACGGCAGAACTCCGCAGGGCCGGCGGCCCAGCCGCTGCGGAAACCTGGTGCCGCATGCGACTTGGAGATGGACGATACCACGATGGTGCGCTCGGCCAGTTCGGGCATGTCGAACGGGGAGGCGAACGGCACCCCGTCGAAGACCAGCTGCTCGTAGACCTCGTCGCAGACGATCCAGAGATCGTGCTTGCGGCAGACTTCCCCGATTGCCGAAATCTCGTCGGCCGTCAGGACCGCGCCGGTCGGATTGTGCGGCGTGTTGAGGAGCACCGCGCGGGAGGCGGGCGTGATGGCCCGCTCCAGGTCTTCGGCCTGCATGTGGAAGCGTTTCCCTGGGCGGAGAGGTACCATGACCGGATGCGCACCGGTGGACGCGATGACGCCCTCGTAGGTCGCGTAAAGCGGATCGCCCACGAGCACGCCGTCACCGGCTTCGACGAGGCCTGTCATGACGGCGTAGAGGGCCGTCTGGGTGCCGGGGAAGCAGAGGAAATTCTCTTCCGTCACGCCGGTGCGGCGCTTTGCGTATTTCTCGACCAGGGACTTCAGGACGGAAGGCTCGCCGCGACCGTTCGAATAACGGATGCGGCCGGAATGCATGGAACCGGCCGCCATGTCCAGCAGCGCCGTGTCGGGCGCGACATCCGGCTCGCCGATGGTGAGCTCGATGATATCGGCGCCCTCCTGCTTCATCTGGCGGGCGGCGGTGTGGACCGCCCATCGGCCGGAGCCGAGATCGGCCAGACGGTCGGTTATGGAGGCGTAGCGCATGATGGTTCCTTTATCGTCTTGGTCTCAGGACAGCTCGCCCGGTGGAAGCCTCAGAAGGGCCTCCACCGAGACGATAGCCGTCTCGGCAATTTCATGGTCCTTGAACATATCCGGCGCCAGCGTGGCTTCCAGCCAGAGCCCGTCGATCAACCCGTTCAGCGCTATCGCGCAGGAGCGGCATTCGCCAGCGCTTACCGTACGCTTGCTCTCTGCGAAGAAATCCCGGAGCAGTTTCTCGAGTTCGCCGAGGAAGCCGAGATAGCTCTCGCGGTGAATGGCGGCGAAGGCGGGATCGAGCGGGATATGGCTGATGAAGGCGGCCCAGAGGGACAGCGTCCGGCTGTCGGTGACCGGCGGCGTGACATTGGCGACGATGAACCGGCGCAGCCGCGTGCGCGGGTCGTCCCCCTTCGCCGCGGCCGTCGTCGTCTCGGTGATGCCGTTCATCAGCCGCCGGTAGGCGGCCTGCAGCATCTGGTCCTTGCTGGTGAAATAGTGGCGAATCAATCCGGCCGTCACGCCCGCGCGGGCCGCGATCTGCCTCACCGTCGCGCCCTCGATGCCGGCCTCGGCAATGCAGTCGAGCGTTGCCGCGATCAGCTCTTCCCGCCGCTCGGCCTCGCTGGCACGATGGTAACTGCGACGCGCGTTCATTGAGGCCTGGGTCCAAGAGAGAGGGGGCGGCAATCGCAAAGCCGACCGGTTGCGATGCCATCATTCCGACTATTATTATACGTTTGGATAATAAGCTTCAAGTGCCTTCAGCGGCGTCCGTTGGCGAGTTGTCTCGCGGCAGGAAGGCGCCGCAGGTAGAGCATTGCCGCCGCGCCGACGAATGGTCCGACCGCGAGGACGGAGAAGGTCCATTGCCATCCGCCCATCAGTTCGGCAAGCCGGGGAAGGCCCCATATCATGCCGATGGTCAGCGCAAACCCCACCCCCATCTGCAGGGAAAGGGCGGTGCCGATATAATTGCGCTCCGCAAGTTCCGTGACGGCGGCGGAGAACTGCGCGGAATCGCCGATGATGCTGATGCCCCAGACGACAACCACGAGCGTGAGGAGCCAGGCCGGTCCGTCGAAGACCAAGCCAACGGCAAGCGCGCAGGTCCCCGAGACGATCATCATTCCGGCCGTCGTCGCGGTGCGTCCGATACGGTCGGAAAGTATGCCGCCGACGAAGCATCCGACAACGCCCACGGCGACGGTCGCGAAGGTGAGAAGCGAGGCGTCCGCGGCGGTTCCGAAGCCGCCGGCCTCGAAGGCCGCGGTCAGATAGACCAGCAGCCAGGCCCACATGGCGTAGAGTTCCCACATGTGGCCTAGGTAGCCGATGTTCACCAGGGCGATGTTGCGGTCGCGCAGCACGCGGCCGATCTGGCGCGGGTCGAACACCGCCTTGCCATAGGGGTGGGGTCCTTCCCGCACGCAGAAAAGGAAGAGGACCATGCTTGCGAGCGCCGCGACGGTCGACATCACCAGCACCTGCTGCCACCCCATCCCCGACGTCGTGCCGCGGAAGAGATGCGGCAGCGCCGATCCCGCCGTGATCGCTCCGATCACGGCGGCGAAGGCGAGGCCGCGACCGGTCACGAACCATGTGGACACGAGCTTGAGGGCCGGCGGATAGACGCCGGCGAGCGCGAAGCCCGTGACGATCCGGCAGGAAATCGCGACAATGGGCGACGGCTCCAGCAGCAGTGCTGCATTTGCGGCGACGGCCAATGCGGCGGATCCTGCCATGAGGCGGTTCATCCTGATCAGGTCGGGCAGGTTGAAGAGGCTCGCGAGAAGCGCGCCGGCGACGAAACCGATCTGGACGCCGTTGGTCAGCCAGGCCGCTTCGGCGGGGGAGAGGGCCCATGCGCGGGTCAGTTCCGGAGCGATCGCCGTTGCGGAAAACCACGTGGAGAAGGACAGGACCACAGCACAGCAGAGGAGAACAAGCGTTGTCCAGCGCCGGCGCGCGTCGCTGTCGCTGTGATGAATTGGATATGCCGTCAATTTCCAGTCGCCCCCCATGCTCCCCCCGTGCCCCCCGGAGCAAGCAATCCCGCGTTCCCGCAGGAACCAGTCAGGGAACTGTAACGCGTGCCCGGATGATGTCCACCCGCAGGGCCACCGCGCCGTGTATTGGCCCCTGCCGAGCCGCCTCAGGTGCCGAGCCAGAACTTGATGATCAGCCCGACGATCCCCACGGTGACGACGCCCAGAAGCCAGAGGCCGACGAACCAGACGATCCGCCGGAACGTCCCAGGTCCCGCCATCAGTGGTAGCCTTCCTCGGGATTGACTTTGCCGCGGAACACCCAGTAGGCGTAGGCCGTATAGGCGAGGATCAGTGGAACGAGGACCACGGCGCCGACGAGAAGGAATGCGAGGCTCTCATCGGGAGCCGCGGCATCCCATATCGTCACCGAGGTCGGCACGATATAGGGATAGAAGCTGATCCCGATGCCGATATAGCCGAGGACGAAGAGGCCCAGTGACGCCAGGAAGGGCCGGCTGTCGTGACCGGTACGCAAGCCCTGGGCCAGGACCAGGAAACAGCCGATGACGAGGAGGGGCACGATAAAACTGAAGGCCGCCGTCGGCCATCCGAACCAGCGATCGAGATAGAGCGGCTCGAGGAATGGGGTCCAGAGGCTGACGATCCCCATGGCCACCAGCGTACCCACACCGGTGACATAGGCGTAGCGCCGTGCCCTTTCGGCAAGCTCTCCGGTGGTCTTCATGATCAGCCAGGTGGCTCCGAGCAAGGCATAGCCGACCAGGACGGCCAGCCCGGTTACGACGGAGAAGGGGGTAAGCCAGTCCCACCAGCCGCCGGTATAGGCGCGGTTCGCGACCGGTATGCCCTGGACGAGGGCACCCAGCGCCACGCCCTGGGAGAAGGCGGCCACCACCGATCCGCCGGTGAAGGCGCCGTTCCACAAATGCTCCGCGCGCTTCGTGCGCCAGCGGTATTCGAAGGCGACGCCGCGAAAGATCAGCCCGAGAAGCATGGCGACAATGGGCACGTAGAGCGCCGGCAGGATGGTGGCATAGGCAAGCGGGAAGACCGCAAGCAGCCCTCCGCCGCCCAGCACCAGCCAGGTCTCGTTGCCGTCCCAGACGGGCGCCACGCTGTTCATCATCACGTCCTTCTCGGCCTTGGTCGGGAAGAACGGGAAAAGAATTCCCACGCCGAGGTCGAAGCCATCGAGGATGACGTAGGCGAGGACCGCGAACGCGATGATGGCAGCCCAGATGAAAGCGAGATCAAGCTCCATGACGGGTCTCCTCGTGTTTGGCTGCCTGCGGGGCGGGCGTGATCCCCGCCGTGCGGATCGGGCCTTCGTCCAGATCGCCCATCGGATCGCGCGGCAGGCGGGCCATCAGCCGGAGAATGTAGAAGGTCCCCGCGCCGAAGATCAGGAAGTAGACGATGATGAAGGCGATGAGGGAGGTGGCGACGGCCGGCGCCGCGATCGGTGAAACGGAATCGGCGGTCAGCAGGTGGCCGTAGATGGTGAAGGGCTGTCGTCCCACCTCGGTGGTGATCCAGCCCGCCAGAACGGCGACGAAGCCTGCCGGCCCCATCACCATGGCGCAGCGATGCAGCCAGTCGCTGTCGTAGAGGGACCCGCGCCAGCGACAATAAAGGCTCCACAGTCCGAGCCCGAACATCGCAAAGCCGATGGCGACCATGATGCGGAATGCCCAGAAGACGATCGGCACCGGCGGCTGTAGCGCCTCGGGAACGGTATCGAGGCCGGCGAGCGGGGCATTCAGGTCGTGCTTGAGGATGAGGCTCGAGAGCTTCGGGATCTCCAACGCATAGTCCACGCGCTTCTCTTCCGGGTTCGGCATGCCGAACAGGATGAGCGGCGCCCCGTCGGGATAGCTTCTGTAATGCCCCTCCATCGCCATGACCTTGACCGGCTGGTACTCAAGCGTGTTGAGGCCGTGAAGGTCTCCGGCAATGATCTGCACGGGCGCGACGATCGTCAGCATCCACATGGCCATCGAAAACATCGTACCGGACCGCAGTGGCGACGTCCTGCGCAGGAGGTGATAGGCCCCGACGGCGCCGACGACCAGCGCGGTCGTCAGGTAGGCGGCAAGCACCATGTGGACCAGCCGGTAGGGGAAGGAGGGGTTGAAGATGATGGCCCACCAGTCCGCGGGAACATACTGGCCGGCGTCGTTCATCGCAAAGCCCGCCGGCGTCTGCATCCACGAATTCACCGCGAGAATCCAGATCGCCGACATCAGCGTTCCGAGGGCGACCATGATCGTCGCGAAGAAGTGCAGGCCCGGACCGACGCGTTCACGGCCGAAGAGCATTACACCGAGGAACCCTGCTTCGAGGAAGAACGCGGAGAGCACCTCGTAGCCCATCAACGGGCCGATGATGGGCCCGGCCTTGTCGGAGAAGACGCTCCAGTTTGTGCCGAACTGGTAAGACATGACGATTCCGGAGACGACACCCATCCCGAACGCCAGGGCGAAGATCGTCTTCCAGAAGTCGAAAAGTTCCAGATAGACCTTCTCGTTCGTGCGCAGCCACAGGCCCTGAAGGACGGCGAGATAGCTCGCGAGGCCGATGGAAAATGCCGGGAAGATGATGTGGAAGGAAACCGTGAAGGCAAACTGAAGCCTGGCCAGGAGCGTGGCGTCGAGATTATCGAACATCGTCCATCCTCACTCTAACAAAGGCAGCGTCGAGTCCGCTCAGGGAGAAATGGGCCGAACATGGTGGAGGTCAATAAGGATATGCTCGCGAAGGGGGCCGCCGCATAAAAAAGTGGCACTAGGGGAGGGCGCACAGACCGCGCGAACTCGCCTGCCGGTTCCTTTCGTGGTCAGAGGGAGGCGGTCTTCACAGGCGGATCGTCGCCAGCAGCGGCAGGTGATCCGATGCCCTTCGCGTCAGCGGGTTGGAGATCACTTGCGCATCCAGGACCTCGATGTCGTCCGACACGAAGATATGGTCGAGCCGCATCACGGGATAGCGCGACGGAAAGGTGGCCCGGGCTCTCCGACCCGGAGCGAGCTGGACGTCTTTCATATGCTTCGCGACCAGCCCGTAGGAGGCCGACCTGCCGATGGAATTCAGGTCGCCGACGAGAATGCGAGGCTTGTCGGCGTTCTCCGGCTTGCCGAGCCAGCCGGACCCGAGCAGGGTCCGCATCTGGGTGACGCGATCCCTGCGGCGCAGGCCGAGATGGGTATTGAAAACCTGGACTGTCTTCTCGCCCGCCGACACTTCCGCCCAGACGGCTCCCCGCTGTTCGCCGGAGGAGGGCAGCATGGCTGCCTTCACGAGCCGCATGGGCAGCGCTGTCAGCACCGCGTCCCCGTAGCGTTCCTCCGCCACATGCAGCGCCGCGTGGAAATGGAATTCCATGCGCAGGAGAGAGGCGACGATGTGCGCCTGGTCGGCGCCACCCGTGCGCCGCCGGCCGACATCGAGTTCCTGCAGGCCGATGATATCGGGTTCGATGCTTGCGATCACCTCGGCGATGCGCGCACAATCGAGCTTGCGGTCGGTGCCGATGCAACTGTGAACGTTGTAGCTGAGAACCTTGAGGACGGTGCCGGGCTTGGCTGATGATTGCTGCAGGTTGGCTGACATGAGCGGGGGAACCCGTTTGTCCAATTTTCGTTCCCCGTTCGAATATTTGGAAGGGGAGAGGATGGTCACGAGGCAGGGCTTTTTCAGAATTCTGGTGGCATTGGCGATCGCGGTGGCGGCCTTTCTCGTCTACCGCAGCCTCGGACGCTACAGTCTCGAGGAAATCCGGATTTCGGTGGCGGCCATTCCCGAGCAGAGGCTGATCCTCGCCTTCGTCTTCGTGATCGCCTCCTATACCTGTCTTTCCGGCTTCGACTGGCTGGCGGTCCGTTATGCCGGCCACGCGCTTGCCTATCGCCAGACTGCGCTTGCCTCCTTCTGCAGCCTCTCCATCGGCCACAATGTGGGAATGGCTGCGCTCAGCAGCGGGGCGGTGCGTTACCGTTTCTACACGCGATGGGGGCTTTCCGGGGAGCAGGTGGCCAAGGTCATCATCTTTTGCGGCGTCACCGTCGGGATCGGCCTCATGACGCTTGCCGGCCTGGCCCTGATCATCACCCGCGGGCAGGGCGGCGACCTCCTCGGCCTCAACGAAACCTCCGCGGTCCTGCTTGGCAGCGCCTGCCTGCTGGTGCCGGTTCTGTATCTCCTGATCTGCTGGCGGGTGCGGCGGCCGCTCGTCATCCACCGGTGGAGCTTCCAGCCGCCGTCCCTTGGTCTCGCCTTCGGTCAGGTGGTGGTCGGCACGCTCAACTTCGCCTGTGTGGCGGCCTGCGTCTACCAGCTCATGCTGGGCCTTGCGTCGGCGAACTACCTCACCGTCGCGACCGCCTATGTGACGGCTAACCTCGCGGCGCTTATCAGCCACGTGCCAGGCGGCCTGGGCGTGCTGGAGGCGACGATCCTCGGCATCCTGCCCACGGGAGGAGCCATCGGAGCGCTCGTGGTGTTTCGGATCCTCTACTTCTTCGTCCCGCTGATGGTGGGCGTGCCGATGCTTGTCGCAAGCGAGGCGTATTTCCGCCGCCAGCCGCGCCGCCGGCCGATATCAAAGCAGGCGGCGGGTTAGGCGGGTAAACCCGCGCCTGCCGAGCGTCAGCATCGGGCGGATCGGCCAGAAGGGCTGCTTCGGGTCCATGATGCCGGTGCCGAGAACGGATTCCGTCTCGCCCGGCCCGGGGTCGACATGGAACGGGCGAAGCCCGCGCGGCGAGACGTTCAGCCGGTCTATTGCCGCCAGGAGCGATCCCGTCTCGCGGATCAGGGCCGACACCTCCTGCGGCGATGCGGCGAGATGCTCCGCGATGAGGTCGTCCCTGACGCGCTCGATCGCCCGGCGCCCTTCGTCCGTGTAGGTCTCGATGGCAAGGTCGCACTCGGTGTCGAGGCCTTCGGAGCGATTGTTGAGGTTGGAGGAGCCGACCCGGATGAACCGGTCGTCCACAATGATGACCTTGGAATGGACGACGATTTCGCGGTCCTTGCCCTCGCCGTCCGGGGTCACGGCATAGTAGACGCGCAGGCGGTTGTAGCGGTCGGCCCGCATCAGCCTGCGGATGAGACGGTTGCGGTTCTTGCCCATCATCAGCTGTTCGAAGAAACCGTGGGATTCCCGCGTCACGATCACCACGATCTCCGGCCCGCGGGGTTCCTTCAGGCGCCGGGCGATCGTCCGGGCGACGCCGAACGAGGCGAGATACTGGGTCTCTATGTAAAGGTGGCGCTCCGCAGCGCGCAGTGCGTCATGGGTCAGTCGGATCGCCTCGCGGTGGCCGCGACGACCCTTCCATTTCCATGCCTCGGTGAGCGCCAGCGCCGTCGAACAATCCTCCAGGGTCGCCGTGAGGTCCTGCGGCCACGGGTTGGGCCCGGGGACGGGAGGCACCGGCTGCAGCGTCTCGCCCGTCAGCTTTCGCCACCGCCGCCGTGCAACGTCGCCGATCATGGTCGCCGCCTGCCCGGTGACGATGCTCTGGACATCATGGACGGGCCCGTAAGGCGTGCCGTCCGGCGATCGGCGGAGCGGGTTCTCCTCCCGATGTTCGCGATCGTCCCATCGGCGGGCCGTCAGGTCGATGCCGCCGAGAAAGGCCGTCTTGTCATCGATGACGACTATCTTCTGATGATGGCTGGCCCGCAGGGGATGATCGAAGTCGAACTTCAGCGTGATCCGCTCGTGGTCGCTCCAATCCATCTTGCCGAACATCTTCAGGCTCTTGCCGGAATAGACCGGTCCCATGCCCCAGACGATCAGCCGGACTTCCAGTTCCGGCCGGCTATCGACCAGGCTGCGGAGCCGCTCGCCGAGCGTCGGGCACCCGGGATCCTCTGGGCGCAGACGGATATAAGGATTGAAGTCCCACCCTATGATGAAGATCGAGCGCCGTGCCTCATCCAGCACGTCGTCGAGGCGGCGGAAGTATTCCGCGCCGTCGATGAGAAAGGCAGCCTTCTCCGCGCGAGCGCTGCGCCACGCGTTCTGGCCGGGCTTGATGATTGGATTTACACGGGATTTCTGGTCTTCCGAAAATGCGGTTGTCGTCACGTCCACCTGCGCGCCCCTTGCTTGCGATCGTAAATGAACGCACGCAGGTTCCGCTTGTTCCATGGCGTTACAGAGGGCCCGTCAGGCGTAAACGGGGGGATCGGTCGTCTCGTCGGGGTTGGGGACCGGGTCCTCGTCGGGGAGCCTGTCGGGCTCCGGCTCGTCGATCGGGGGCACGGGAGTGAGGTCCGGTGCAGGAACCGGCGGCGTTTCGCGCGGCTCTCGTGGATCTTGCACGGTCATTTCCGTGTCCTCTCGTGGTTTCTAGTTCTCGATCGCGCCGGTCGGCTGTTCATTGCCTATCGCCCTGCCGGCCGGCAGATCCTGCACGGTGTCCGTCCGCTCGGGTTCGGCAATCTCCGCAGTCTCCAGCGACGACTGCAGGAAATAGGCCGCGACGAGCATCAGTACGACGACGACCGCGGCGCCCATCATTGCTTTTGCCTGGTTTGCATTGCGCATCTTCTGCCTCTGATCCTCCATTCGCGATGATGGGTGAACTGCAGAGCGCCGCCTAGGTTCCCGCTTTTGTCGGAACCGAGGGCATTACAGTCGAGTTGAACTCGTGCTGAGCAACTGAGCCGCGAGGGACGACCACATGCACATGAAGGATCACTTTGCCGCGTGGCTTCGCGATGCCCATGCGCTGGAGAAGCAGGCGCTGACCATGCTCACCTCCCAGGCAAAGCGGCTCCAGAATTATCCCGAACTGAAGGAACGCATCGAGGCGCATATCCTGGAGACGCAGGAGCATCTGCGGCTTCTCCAGGGGCTGCTGGACGCGTTGTCCTCGGGCGGAAGCTCGCTGGTGCGGGACCTGACGGGCCGGCTGGCGGGCACCGCGCAGGGGCTCGGGGCCGTCCTGACGTCGGACGAGGTGGTGAAGGGGGCGATGGCCGGCTATGCGTTCGAGCACATGGAAATCGCCGCCTACCGCGTTCTCATCGCCGCAGCCGACGAACTCGGAGAGGTCGAGGCGAAGGCGGTCTTCGAGCGGATACTCGAAGAGGAGATCGAGATGGCCGACTGGCTGGCGGGCAATCTCGACGACACGACACGGCTCTATCTGCTCCGCGACGAGCGGGACCTTCAGGCAAAGCGGTAATCGCTGAAACCTAGGCCTGCAGATGGGAAGTCAGGTCTTTCTCTTCCCGCACGCCCTGCTGATAAAGCTCGACGATGCGAACGGCGAGATGGTCGGCTGCTTCTCCCTTGCCGTCCATGCCTCTTGCGGCGCATGCCGCACTGAAAAGCTTCTGCATGCAGGCCAGATCCTGCGGCTCAAATGTATTTGGGTGAATATGATGCGTCATTGGTAGCCCTCCGTAGTCCGGAGCAAGGTCCTGGGCCGTGTGGCGCCAGCGCTTCCAAGAAGAGAGGGCAAGCCTACTCTTTCCGGGCCGTCATGCAAGCGCGGGAGGGGACGATACTTCTTGAGCGGCGGCCCCGGCGCCGATTCTCACGCAGACTTTACAGAAGACTGCGGTTCAGTCGATCTGCAGGAGGAAGAACGTGGTGGGACCAGACGGGGCATCGTTGTCCAGGAGGAAACGCACCGGTCCCGTACCGCTCAGGACCGGCTCATGGACCGCGCCGTCCAGCCCGACGGGCGACAGCCGCCAGGGACCGGACGTGCCGGACAGCGAAACCGAGACACTGCCCCTGCGGACAAGAACCGGGAGCGTTCCGAAGTCCTCGATCACCCGTTCCGCATTGTCGCGGAACCGCATCCCGGTATTGCGGGCATCGGTCGCGTAGACCAGGAGAATGCGCCGGCTTTCAGCGAGGGAAGGTGCCTCGTCGATGACCGAGGCTGCGAGCAATCCTCCCTGTTCGGCGCCCTCGATTATGAGCGATCCGAGCGGGATGGTTGGGGTCAGCGACGAAAACGCCGCTGCCTCCGTGAGCGGCGTCACCACGGTGAAAAGCCGCTTCCCGCCGTCGAGCAGGAGTTCGCCGGTATCGCTCTCGAAGATGCCCTGCGAGAGGTCCGTCCGGTTCGTGGACGGGAGGAGACCGGCCTGTTTCATGGCCCTCAGCAATTTGTCCGCCTGCCCATCGGATCGTGGCTGTTCGATCGCATGGGCCATCCTCAGGCCGTCGCTGTCGCGAAGCCCGATGCCGGAAACCAGGGCAAGCGAGGTCAGGACATCTGGTTCGGTTGCCTGCATGTCTCCGGTCAGGTCCGAGAGGCCCTCGACGGAGAACGGGATGGTCTGTCTCGCCCTCGAGACGTCCTGCCGCCTGAACAGGAGGGCCGCCAGGGTTTCCCCGGCGCGAGCGACCGGGTCGAGCGCGATCGCATAGGGAAGCATGGCCCGCTTGTGCGCGAACGGCTCTCCGTAGCGCAGGGCAATCGGGCCGTGTCCGTGGCGGCAGAGCGCATCCCAGTCCTGGAGAGCGGCATAGGAGGGAACGACCAGGCCGGCCTCATAGCGGTAGGGGTTCCAGAAGAGGTGGTCGTATTCGCTGATGGCGAAGGGCCTGTCCAGCCAGCGGGCGGCGGCTGCTCGGCGCAGGTAGGCTGCCCCGCCGGCGATCGCGCTCTCGCCCGTGATCGTCGCGCCGGGACCATAACCCCCGACCCAGTCGTGGTAGGTATTCATCGTCACCGCCTCCATCCGCGACCGGGTGAGCGCGGTCTGGACGGTTGGCCAGTTGTTGTAGGAACTGACGAGACCGCCATAACCGAGGCCGCGAACGGCCGCCGTCATCTTCTCCAGAAGCGCCTGTTCGGCATGGACGAAATAGGCCTGGAGATCCCGCATCCGGGGCGTGTCGTGGTAGCGGTTGGCCGGCAAGCGGACGGTGCCGGATCGCAGGCTTTCGGTAGGCTCCAGCTCATCCCAGGCGGCGCGGAGTGAGGCATCGTCGGGATAATGCGCCCGCAGCCATTCGTTGAAGGCTTTCTGCAGGCCGGCGGGATAGTGCGGCTCGCCCTCCCTTTCATGGACGACCGTCTCGAATTCCATTCCGCCTTCATTGGCGAGGATCAGCAGGGCAAGCGCCTCGTCATGCACGGGAGCGATGCCCGTATAGGGGTTCACACCGGCCAGAATTGCCGTCACCAGCTGTCGCCAGTGGGCGAAGGCCCGCTCGTCATGGGGCATGTCGAGCTTCAACCCAGGGGCAGGGTCCCAGCGGTCGTCGACGCCGCCGGTGCCTCCATGCCATGAGGTGAGGCCGTCGATCATCCAGTAGATGCCCTCCTTCTTGAGGGCGGCCATCAGGTAGTGGATCCGGTCGAGCGTCTCCGGATCGAAATCGAAGTCCCGCTCCCGCCCCGTCATCAGGCTGGCGTCGAGGAAGTGCAGCCGGGCAATGTTATAGCCGCGCATGGCGAGTTGCCGGGCGTAGATATCGGCAGTGGCGTGATCGGGAAAGCCACCGGAGGCCGGGCTCCAGGCAAGCGAGGCGCAATGGAGCCGCAGCGGTTCAGCGGGGGTCTCCGCGCGGGCCATGCGTCCGCCATCGCCCGCGACAAGCCGCGCGCCGGGCCGATCTATCGGCAGGTTGGCGAGGAAGGGAGAAAAGTCGAGCGGGCTGCCGGCCTCGATCGAGAGGTTTTCCTCCCGGACGGCAAGCCATTCATCCGACGCGCTGGCGAGTTCCGGTCCCGCGATCGCGATTGCCGTCCAGACCAGCCGAAGCATGTTCCGCATCCTGTCCCCCCAGTTCCCGGCTCTCGACCCACAATCGCGGATCCCTGCGCGGTCGGAAATACCCGAAAGGCAGGGCCGTCGTGTGGAAAAGCCAGGCTGTGACCGTGTAGAGCCCCATCGCGAGGCTACCCTTACGCACCGACATTGCCGCGACCACGCCTGCCGCAATCGCCAGCACGATCGACGCGGCGAGAAGTTTTGCCGGAAGAAGGACCAGCAGGGCGAGCGACGCGAGCATCCAGCAGCCGACAAGCGCCCAGAGCTTCAGTTCCGGCAGATCGGCGATGACAGTCCTCCAGTGAGGTTTGCCGATCGAGGCGCGCATCAGCTCGCCGATCCCGAAGAGGTACCTGGTCCGCCATCGCCTTACCAGGAGCCGGTATGAATTGATGGCATGGCCGTAGTGGGAGACGAAGCGCCGGTCGAGCCGGTGGAGGATCCATCCGGCGTTCCGCAGCCGGACGCCGAGATCGAATTCCTCGTGGCAATGGAGATTGCGGTCGGTGAAGTAGCCGACGGTCTCGATCGCCGAGCGGCGATAGAGCCCCCCGCCATTCATCCGGTCGATCGTGCCGATCCTTGCCTCCGGCGCATCCCGCGTCACGCGCCGGGTATATTCCAGGCTGTCGAGCATCTTCTCCTCGACATGACCCGTGACACCCGCGACCTTCGGGTTCCGGGCAAGATAATCCAGCGCTTCGGGGATGAAGTTCTCGTCCAGTTCCATGTCGCCGTCGATGAGGCAGATATACTCGCCCCGGGCATACTGGTAGCCGAGCTGGGGGCCGATGCCGCAACTCGGTTCGGCCGGCGGCATGATCTGTACTATGCGGACCGGATGGGCGGCGGCAATGGCGACCGTGCGGTCGGAGGAGCCGCTGTCGGCGACGATGACCTCGCCGCCGACCGAGGAGATTGCCGAAAGCGCGGTTTCGATGGTCCGCGCGATGCGCTTTTCCTCGTTCAGTGTCTTGATGATGACGGAAACGGTCACTTGCGTTCCCCGACGTTATTGCCGCCAAGGACGGACCGGTAGACCGCTGCGGTGGCCTCGGCGATCGAAGGCCAGGCATAGTTCATCTCGGCATGGCGGATGCGCGCAACGGAATCCCGCTCGACGAAGGGCAGGGCGAGCTTGCGGCCAAGGGCGGCGGAGAGCGCCTCGACGTCCCCGGGCGGGAAATAGTCCTCATCGGGAAGCTCCACCTCGTGATTTGCGGGAATGTCGCTCGCAAGGGAGGGGAGCCCGTAGCTCATGGCCTCGAGCAGCGAGATCGGCATGCCTTCATGCAGCGAGGGCAGGACGAACAGGCCGGCCTGCGAGAAGATCGCGGACAGATCGTCGCCGCTCCGGAAGCCCGTCATGACCACGCCGGGAACTTCCCGGGCAAGGGCTTCCACCTCTTCGACATAGCGGCTCTTGTGGTCCGCTCCACCGACGATGGCGAGCTTCCAGCCGGGAGCGCCCAGGTGCGCGAAGGCCCGGATGAGGTCTGTCTGGCGCTTTTCGGGGACGATCCGCGCGACCATGACGATATAGCGGCGGGGTTCGAGGCCAAATCGTTCCAGGATGTCCGTGGAGGAGACCGGCGGGCGAACCGACACTCCGTTGGGGACGTGGCTGGGGACCCGGTCGTAGCGCCTTTTCATCGTCTCGGTGACGTCGCGGGAAACCGCGATCGTCGCGTGGGACATCCTCACCGCAAGCCGCTCCCCGAGCCGCAGGATGCGCTTTGCGGCGGGACCCCACTTCTCGCGGCCGTAGTCGTAGCCGTGATGCGTGGTCACCACGCGCAGGCCCAGCATGCGGGCCAGCGGTACCAGCAGGCCCGGACCGACCGCATGGATGTGAAGAATGTCCGGCCGCTTCCAGGCGGCGTAGAGGACGCCGGCCAACGTGTGGGCCAGGGCCTCCAGCGTCATCGAACGTGGTGCCCAGAGCGGCGTCACCTTCATGCCATCCCATGAAAAGGACTTTGCCTGCTGCAGGTAGGAGCGGCGTCCGACAACCTCGACGTCCCAGCCGGCGCGCACGAGTTCCCGGCCGAGCATTTCCACATGCCGTTCCACGCCGCCCTGAATTTCCGGAACGCCGCGAAGGCCGAGCATCATGATGCGCCGTCCGGCACTCCCGGCCCTCGCGGCACCGGGTCCGGGCTCCTGATGCGGGGGTTGCTCAGGCGTACTGTCCGACCCGTCAAGGGCCGGTGGCGCCATGGACAGGCGTCGCGCCGGCTCCGTTTCTGTCACTGGTTCCAGAGGCTTCGTCGTCATTGTGTCCCGGCTTGCAAAGGCATTTCGAGACCAGTTCTACAGCGGGAACATTCGAGACGTGGAAACCTGTTCGTTAGAATTCTAGCGATCCTGCCGCTGTCTTCGGGGGGCAGTGGAAAACTTCCGGCGCCAACGGCTAGCGGGGAAGGGCCACCGAGCTGCCGAAGACACCCGGCCGCAATTCGCCGTAAACCGAGAGCATCCGATCGCGATAGGACGAGCGGGAAAACTCACGCGAGACCCAGTCGCGGCCGGCAGCACCCATAGCCGACCTTTGGGCCGGTCCGAGGGACGCCATCTGCGTCAGAGCGTCCGCAAGGTCTTCGACAGAGGCGGGCGAAGGAGTCAGCCCGGTTTCGCCGACCCTCACCATTTCCGGTATGCCGCCGATCGCCGTGCCGATGACCGGGCGCCCGAGCGCATAGGCTTCCAGAATGCTGATCGGCGCGTTCTCGTACCATTCCGATGGCAGGACCAGGGCCCGGGACTGGCCGATCAGCCGGTGGAGCGCCTCCCCGCCCACGAAGCCCGCGAAGGTGACGTCCGCGCCGGTTTCCTTCACCAGGCGGCGCAGCGCCTCCTCTTCCGGACCGGTGCCGGCGATGACGAGCCGCTGTTTCGCGCGGGCCGCAGCCCGGATCAGTGTCGCAATTCCCTTTTCCGGGGCGAGCCGACCCGCAAAGACGAAATAGTCTCCTTCGTCCCATCGGGTCTCGAAACCTTCGAGATCGACGAAATTGGGCACATAGGTCAGTTGCCCGGCCGGCCATCCCCATTCGATCAGCTTGTCGCGATAGAAGCGGCTCGGGACGACGATGCGGTCCACCTTGTTGCGGTAGAGGCCGAGCATGCGGTGGACAGCCGTCTCGGCGAAGACGACGACGCTCAGCGGCAGGGAGCCCTTGACGCACCTGTTGCGGACGACGTTGTGAATTCGGCCGCCGCGGCACTCCTCGCAGATACGGCCTTCCCGGAGCATCTTGTAGGAAGGGCAGGCGATCTTGAGGTCGTGCGCGGTCATCACCACGGGGATGCCGGCATCCTTCAGGGTGGAGAAGATCGCGGGCGACAGGTGATGATAGACGTTGTGCGCGTGGGCGATGTCCGGGGGCGCCTTCGCGATCAGCCTTTTCAGGCTGGACTGCGCCTCGAAGGAGTAGATGACCTTGGAGGCCTGCAGCACGCGCTTGAGCGCGCCGCCCTCCCGCCCGTACTCGATCTCGGAGACGAAGTAGTCCGACCACGGGGAGGGGAGGTTCTTCTCGTGCTGCATGGCGAAGGGGACCACATCCCATCCCGTCTCCTCGAAGAGCGCCGTATGGTCGAGGAAGACCGCCTCCGCGCCGCCGCGGCGGTAGAAGTAGTTGTTGATGTTGAGCAGGCGTAGGGGGGAAACGTCGCGCGCGAGGAAATTCATCGACCGGTCTCCCATCCGAACCGCCGGACCGCGTCCGCCACCGTGATCACCCGACACCCGGCCCGGATCGTGTACTCGACGAGACGGTCGAAAGTGTCGGGCCGGCAGCCGTGAGGCGTCGGCCGGTCGGCAATGTCATGCGTGAAAAAGATGAGCCAGCCGGGCCTGGCGACCACATCGTCGACCCATCGTGTCAGTCCCCGCGCGTGCTCCTCCGGCTGGCGGATCTCCACGGACTTGAGCATCCACGGATCGACGCGGTGGCGGTTGATCGCTTCGCCGGCACCGCGACAGGTGGCATAGCGGGCCTTCAGGGTCTTCCGGGCAATGGGCCAGGCGGCATTGTAGGGAAAGGCAAAATTCGTGGGAGCGCGGCGCACCTGCGCCTCTTTGAGGAACTGCCCGTTCCGGTCGAGATCCTGCGACAGGGCGCTTCCATAGCTGCGGACGCTCCGGTGGGCGAAGGTGTGGCAGCCGATCTCGTGGCCGCGCTCTTCCAGTTCGCGACAGCCCGACGAGGAGATCAGCGTGCGGTCGGCCTCGACCCGTCCGGAAAGCCCGCCGGCGATGTAGAAGGTCCCGTGCACGCCGTGGCTTTCGAGGATGGCGGCGCCGCGGGTGAGAGCCGTATCGGGAACATCGTCGAAGGTGAAGGTAACCAGCGGGACGTCGGTCTCGATGGTGCGGCTTCGCGAGGCAAGGCTCCAGATCAGCCGGTTGCCCAGCCGGTCCACCAGCCGGTTGGCGCGTGCTGCAAGATCACGCATGGGCCACCTCCCGGACTGATTGCGGACCCGGGGAGGCGACGAGATTTTCGGAGCGCAGGCGGAAGGCGTAGAGGGCGCCGAGGAACAGGAACCACAAGGGGTTGCCGTTCGCGAAGAAGATGCTTTCGAGCACCGAGTTGAAGAGCGTGTAGAGCCAGATCCGGAGAAAGAGCCGGGTGATGTCCGACTGCGGGCCGCTTGTCTCGATCCCGCGAAGATGCCGCAGCGGTATGATCAGGACAAGCGCGAGGGTCAGCAGCAGGCCGGGCACGCCCGTCGTCAGGGCGATGTCGAGATAGGCATTGTGGCCGTTATAGGCCTGGACCGCCCAGTTCTCGATCGAGCCGCCGCTGTAGACGAGTTCCGGTGTCTGCCAGAAGCCGTTGAACCCGTAGCCGAGGATCGGCCGCTCGGAAATCGCCCCGAATGCCAGGCGCCAGATGTCGTCGCGGTTGGTGAAGGTGGCATCGACGCCGAGGCCGTTCACGAATTCGCGGAAGGGCGGAATGACCGCGGAACCGACGGCGAGCATGTTGAACGCCGCGACGCCACCGATCGCGATCGGCACGCGCGTCCAGCGGAAGCGTTCGAAAAGCCAGGCGAGGAGCAGCACGCCCGGCAACATCGCCGATGCAGACTTTCCGCCGGTGTGCAGGAGGAAGAAGGTGGAGAGGGCGACGATCGCCAGCCCGGAAAGCCTCGACCATGTGGACGCGACATATAGGCCGATGAAGGCGGTGATGACCATGATGCCGGCGGCGCTGTTCTTGTGCGGCAGGTGACCGCGCCAGAAACCGGCGTTCATGGGCTCGCGCAGTTCGGAGGCCTGGTGGATGGAAAGCTCCGGCAGGAAGACGACGCCGTAATAGGCAAATCCCAGCATTACCAGCGCGCCGAAGGCCAAGAGCTTGGAGAACTGGCGCTCGGAGGTCGGCAGGAGCAGGAAAACCGCAGCCAGAACGAAGGTGATGGCCGAAAGCACGACCGCCTTGATGCTGGCAAACGCGTGAGGGGAGACGAGGGAGACGAGGAGGAACCAGGCCAGGATGCACAGCATCAGGCCATGCGGCTTCAGGATGATCGACCGCATCGGATGGGCCAGCCCGTATATCAGCAGGCCGGCGAACAGCAGCAGCGTGATGACCTGGTTCAGGCGGTGGGAGTTGCCGGCGGACGGGTCGAGAACGGCTTCTCCGGTAAGATCGACGTAAGGCTTGACGGTGATGAACAGGAACAGCAGGACGGCCATGAAGAGGATGGCGCCGATCGGAGCGGGACGATCCTCTTCGTATGCCACCGTCTGCAGCACACGGTCCGTCATCGAGGCCTCGTGACCTGCCGGCGGCTGGACGGGGTCGGTTGCAGGTTGCGGAGATGTCCGAGCAGCCCCATCGCGATTGCTAGACCGACCCCCAGGCCTGCTCCGGCGATCGCTCCTGCCGCAGCGAGGATCACCGTTCGCGGCGGCCAGCTCTTCGACTGCGGCGGGACGGCGGGCGAGATCACCCTGACATTGGTCGCATCGATCTGCTGGCGTTCGGCAATCTGGGTGGTGCGGGCAAGGAAGGTCTCATAGACGGTGGCCTTTGCCCGGGCATCCCGTTCCAGTTCGCGAAGCCGCACCTGGGCGTCGTTGGCGACGTACACGGTCGTGCGGCCGTCCTCGGCGGTCGCCCGCAATTCCTGAAGCGCCGTCCTCGCCTGTTCCATGTCGGTGCGAGCCGACTGCAGGATGCGTTCTGCCTCGTCGGCAATCGCGTTGCGGAGGGCCGCCTCCTCGGAGCGCAGGGCGATCAGGCGCGGATGAAGCTGGCCATAGGTCCGCTCCATGGAGCCGACCTGCTGGCGAAGGGTGTTGTAGGTGCCGCGCAACGTCGTCATCGCGGGGGAATCGAAGACCGCCGCTGTTGCCGCCTGGCCGCTGGTGACGGCGGCCTGCATCTGCGCGTAGCGGGCATCCGCCTGGATCAGGCGCTGCTGCGCTTCCACGACCTGCGTATCGACAAGCGACGACATACGGCTGTTGGCGAGTTCTCCCGCCGTGGCCTGCAGATCGTTTTCGCGCCGGAACGCCTCGACCTTTTCCTCGGCTGCCGTGACGGCGGAGCGGAGTTCGTCCAGCCGTTCGCCCAGTCCGGACGCGATCCGGCCGGCACTCGTCGCGGCGGATTCGAAGAGTTCCGTCTCGAAGGCGCGGACGACGGATTCGGACAGCCGCACGGCCTTGTCCGGATCTTCGCTCCAGACCGATAGGACGACCACGAAGGATCTCTCCTCTCGTCGTGCCTCCACCCGTTCGCTCAGCTGGCGCAGGACGCCCAGTTCGAGGTCCTGTTGGGACGTGCCCGACGAGAACATGCGCAGGAGCGGCTCCAACGGTCCCGGTTTCACGAACTCGGGATCCTCCGTCAGCTTGAGGTCGGAGATCACCTGCCGCAGGACATTGCGCGACGTCAGCACCCTGAGGCGGCTCTCGACTTCGAGGAGCTGCGCCTCGCGCTGCGGGCTCGACGCGAACACGTCGTCGGAAACGACGTTGAGGTTCTGCGGGTCGATGATCAGGTCGGTATAGACCGTGTAGCGCGGCGTGGCGGTCAGTCCGAAGATGGCTGCCGCGCAGATGCCCAGGATCGTCGCGCAGACGACGAGCCGGAGCCGTTGCTGCAGCCACAGGAGGATGTCGGCGGGGCCAAGTTCGCGCAGACTGTGCAGCCCGGCGTTGAGGCGCCCCTGGATCCACGCACGGTGATCGGACGGCTGTTCTTCCGGCCTTGCTTCAGGCGGCGGCGGTTGTTGGATTTCAGGCTCGGTGACCGCGAGTCGGCGATAGGTTTCGGCGCCCTGTTCCGTCTGCGGATGGCTGATGAGGTCGAGAAGCGATGCGGGGGTGCGTCCGGCCTGCGCTCTCGGCATGTCCGGTCGTCCGTCTTCAGGCTCCTTCGGCCGATACATCTCCTACCTCCAACCGGGCCGGGTCGCGCGGGGAGAGCGCGGTTCTGCGACAGCGAATATCTTCGGGAACCTAGTCCTGCGCTATAAATATTGGGTTAACCCGCCTCACCGGAAGTCGGTGACGAGCCGGCTCCAGCTCTCGGAGGCAAGGCCGCCGACGTAGAGATCGTTGCGGAGAACCGCTTCGCGGACGTCTTCCCGATCGGTCGTCATGCAGAAGTAGCCGCGGCTGACGAAGCTTGTCCTGCCGCTCCTGAGCAGGGCGTTCATCAGGAATGGCTGCGCCATTCCGCGCGCCGCCACGTGGCCGGATGCCTCCAGTTCGGCAAACAGGGCCCTCGCGACCTCCACCTCGCGCCCCGGCTCGCTCAGCACGTTCAGGACGTGGGCGGTTCCCCGCGGCTTGTGAAGATAGAGGCAGGCGCCGATCTCCTCGTCCCGCCGGTCGAGCAGGATCTTGCCGGTGAGCGTTCCCTGCGCCGGGTTGGCGGCCGCGTTTTCCATCAGCCAGCGAAACTCCCTTCCCGACCAGGAGGGGCGCAGCGAGAAACGGCGCGTCATGGTTCGGAAGGAGCGCAGGAACGTCCGCGCGTCAGCCGCAACCCAGCGCGCGTCAATGTCCGGCTCGGCGCGCAAGGAAGGCATCATGCGGCGTGCCAGCCGGTCAACAGGATAGGCGGGGAGGGAGAGCATCGGCACGTTCAGCCACGGCAGCTTCGTCCGCGCCCGTTCGATCGCCGCGGCCGCCGGCCGGAATGTCCGGCGCCATTCGAGGCTCTGGATCGGAAGGACGCTGCCGCCTCCGACGGTCCAGTGATCGGCACTGACCGGCGATGAGTTGTCGGAAAAGCAGAACTCGGGGTTCGACAGGCGGATGGCGCGCGCGATGCGCGCTGCTCCCGCCAGTCCCGACCTGCCATCGGCCATGAAGGCGCAGAGAAGGCGGGCCGTGATCTTCCTGCCGTCCACCTCGAAGCTCATGGGGAGCGCCAGAACGGCGCTGTCTATCCGGCCGGCGGCGTTCCGATGCACCAGCGATCCGGCCTCCTCTCTATAGCCGGGCGAGGTGAAGAACACGTGATCCAGATAGGCGACCAGCTCTCGGGAGGGGGGCTTAGAGACCTTCCGGAAGGCCAGGTTAAAGAGCCGGCCGACGTCATCGAGATCATTCCGGGACATGGGTTGCACCCCGCGGGGCACGACAGGCGTCGAAGGCGGCACTTCCGGCGGTGCGGACCGGGCGAGGGCGGACTGTCTCATTCTGCCGGCACCCCCGCGCGCATGGAGATCGTCCTGTCGCGGGATCTGGCGAGGACGCGGAGATAGACGATCCAGGCCGCGACCGCCATGGC